>DASZYM010000611.1:0-1791 GCA_035545355.1 Dongiaceae bacterium | reverse complement strand
GCCGGCTATATCCGCGATCCCAACGGCATCCTGATCGAGCTGCTGCAGCTCGCACCCGCTTGAGCTCGGAGTGTCATCGATGTTCGATTTTTCCAAGCGCACCCTGCTGCTGACCGGCGCGGCCGGTGGCATCGGCCGCGGGATTGCGCAGGAATTCTTCGCCGGCGGTGCCAATGTGGTGCTGGCCGACCTCAATGAGAAGGGCGCCGCGAAGGCGGCGCAGGCGATCGATGCCGGCGGCAGCCGCACCGCCGCGGTGAAGCTGGAGGCGAGCAATCCGGCCGATGTCGAGCGCGCCATCGAGCATTGCCTGGAGCGTTTCGGCCGGCTCGACTACCTGGTGACCGCCGCCGCGATCTTCGAAGACCATCCGTTCGAGACCATGACCGACGAGCAGTGGCACCGCACCATCGCCGCCAATCTCGACAGCGTGTTCTATGCCTGCCGGCGCGCGGTGCCGGCGATGAGCGACGGCGGCGCCATCGTCAACCTCGCCTCCGAGGCGGCCCATACCGGCGGCAGCCCGATGCACGCCCATTACGGCGCGACCAAGGCCGGCGTGCTCGCCTTCACCAAGACCATCGCCCGGGAGCTGGCGCCGCGCATCCGCGTGAACGCGGTCTCACCGGGCACGATCGACACGCCCATGGTCTCGCGCTGGCTGGAGGACCGGCCGGATTATGTGGACACGATCCCGATGCGCCGTCTCGGCACGCCGCGCGACGTCGCGCAGGCCGTTGCCTTCCTCTGCAGCAGCGCCGCCTCCTACATCACCGGCACCACCATCCATGTGAACGGCGGCGGCTATGTCGGGGCCTGAAGACGCCTGAACGCGGGTTCGAAGGCCCCGATCCGGGGCCTTTTCCTTTGTGCCCCGATGCTCTAAAAGACCGCGCAAATCGCGGATCTTGGAGCGTGTGCATGGCCGCCTATCAATACATCTATGTCATGAAGGGCCTGGGAAAGACCTATCCCGGGGGCAAGAAGGTGCTGGAGGATATCTGGCTCAGCTTCCTGCCCGGCGCCAAGATCGGCGTGCTCGGCCATAACGGCTCGGGCAAATCGACCCTCTTGAAGATCATGGCCGGCGTCGAGAAGGACTTCAACGGCGAGGCCTGGGCGGCGGACGGCGTCTCGGTCGGCTACCTGCCCCAGGAGCCGCAGCTCGATCCCGACAAGGACGTGCTCGGCAATGTCATGGAAGGCGTCGGCGAGACGGCCGCCATGCTGAAGGAGTTCGAGGAGGTCTCGAACGCCATGGGCGAGGAGGACGCCGATTTCGACACGCTGCTCGCCCGCCAGGCCGAGTTGCAGGAGAAGATCGACGCCGCCGATGCCTGGGACATCCAGCGCAAGGTCGAGATCGCGATGGACGCGTTGCGCTGCCCGCCGGGCGATGCCGACGTGACCAAGCTCTCGGGCGGCGAGCGCCGGCGCGTGGCGCTCTGCCGGCTGCTGCTCTCCAATCCGGACATGCTGCTGCTGGACGAGCCGCCCAACCATCTGGACGCGGAATCGGTCGCCTGGCTGGAGCAGTTCCTGCAGAAATACGAAGGCACCGTGGTCGCGGTGACCCACGACCGCTACTTCCTCGACAATGCCGCCGGCTGGATCCTCGAGCTCGACCGCGGCCGGGGCATCCCGTTCGAGGGCAACTACTCGGGCTGGCTGGAGCAGAAGGCGAAGCGCGAGGATATCGAGCAGAAAAGCGAGAGCTCGCGCCAGCGCACGCTCGACCGCGAGCTGGAATGGATCCGCCAGGGCGCCAAGGCGCGGCAGGCAAAGTCCAAG
>DASZYM010000610.1:0-2389 GCA_035545355.1 Dongiaceae bacterium | reverse complement strand
TTGCCGAGCCACCAGAGCGTGAGCTTGGCCTGGCCGGCCGAAGCGGGATCGTAAGCGCTGCCGAGATCGTCGGCGAAGGCAGCGGCGCCGGCGATGCCGCTGAGCAGCACGGCCGGCATGGCGACGCGGATCAAAGACTTCGGCATACGCATGATGAGCCTCCCATGGCGTGGTTCTTGTTGGAGCGGCGAATCAGCCGAGCTGGCAGCCCTGGCGGTTCACGACGATCGACCACAGCGACGTCGGTCCGGTCATGAACAGCCGGTTGCGGCGCAACCCGCCGAAGGTCAGGTTGGTCGTGTATTCCGGAACCTTGATGCGGCCGAGCAGGGCGCCCGCCGGCGACAGCACGTGCACGCCGTCGCCGGCGCTGGTCCAGATGAAACCCTCGGTGTCGATGCGGAAGCCGTCGGAGCAGCCGGGATCGATGGTGGCGAGGTCGCGGCCGCCGCGCACCTTGCGGCCATCGACGACGTCATAGGCACGAATGCCATGCGGTCCGTCGGCGCGCTCGGTGAAGCCGGTATCCGAGACGTAGAGGATCTTCTCGTCCGGGCTGAAGGCGAGGCCGTTCGGCATCTCGCAATCGTCCACCACCAGGGTGATCTCGCCGGTGCCTCCGTCCACGCGATAGACGTAGCAGCCCTTCTGCTCCTGGGGCGCCTTCGTCCCTTCCCAGTCGTTGGAGATGCCGTAATTGGGATCGGTGAACCAGATCGAATTGTCGGACTTCACCACGACGTCGTTGGGCGAGTTCAGCTTGCGGCCCTGGTAGGAGTCGGCGATCACGGTGATCGACCCGTCGAGCTCCGTGCGGCTGACGCGCCGCCCGCTATGCTCGCAGCTCAGCAGCCGGCCCTGGCGGTCGCGGGTGTTGCCGTTGGTGTTGTTGCTCGGGCTGCGGAACACCGAGACCGGCGCGCCTTCGACCCAGCGCAGCAGGCGGTTGCCGGGGATATCGCTCCAGATGAAGGTGCCGGTATCGGCGAAGTAGACCGGGCCCTCGCCGAACTGGGTGCCGGTGAAGAGCTGATCGAGCGTCGGTCCGCCCACCATGACGCAGCGACGGAAGATGTCCTCATAGATCTCGAACTGCGCTTCCATGTTTCCCTGTCCGCATTTCTTATTTTTATCATATGGTGATAGATCATCACAGAATGATGCAGGAGTCAAGATCGCTCGGTCGCGAGCGCCGCGCTAAATCAGCGTCAGGAGAGCTCGCTGGCGATCCGCTGCATCACCGAGAGATAGCTCGCAAAGTTCTGCGCGAAGCGTTCCGCCGGCGCGGAAAGCGTCAACGCGAACGGGGGCTGCATGCCGCCGCCGAGCCCGACCGCGAGGCAGCAGAGCCCGTTGGAGAACTCTTCCATGTCGGTCGAGTAGCGGAGCTTCCGGATCTTCTCGAACTCTTCGTAGAGCGCCGGCAAGGTCGTGATGGTCGTCTTGGTACGCCGATTGAGCTTGTGGCTGGAGAGATAATCGGTGCGCACGGCCTCCTCGGAGAAGGCGAGCAGCAGCTTGCCCGAAGCGCGTGCATGGGCATCGAAGTAGGTGCCGTGCGCGATCTCCATCGCTTGCACCGAATTGGTGCCGCGCGCGGTCACCAGCGTGACGATCTCGCCGTCCCACCAGCCGGAGGCATAAGCGGTCTCGCCGGTCTCTTCGGCGGCCCGCCGCGCGATCGGCGCCAGATATTCCGGGGGCGCGAGATGGCGCCGGAAACCCTCGACCAGGGTGGCGACGCGCAGACCGAGCACGTATTTGCCGGCCCCGGAGCGCGTCAGCACGCCGGTCGTCACCAGCGTGTGCAGGATGTGATAGCAGACCTGGCGCGGCAGGCCCGTCGCCGCCACGACCTCCGCGGCCTTCAGTCCGTCCTTGCTCTGCGCCACCGCGAACAGGATGCGCATGGCGCGATCGACCGACTGTACGCGGGGCGCGGCATCGCTGCTGCTCACGGGCGGCTTCATTCCGGGTGTCTCGATTCGACGGCCATCATGCCGGACCATACACCAGGCCGGTGTTTCTTCGCAGCGATCATCGTCAGCCTTTCACGCCCCCGGCGGTGAGACCGCGGATGAAATAGCGCTGCCCGACGAGGTACAGCAGCAGCATCGGCAGCGTCGCCCAGAGCATGCCGGCCATCACCACCGGCACGTCGATCCGATAGCGGGAGTTGAAGACCGTCAGGCCGATCATCAACGTGCGCAGCGTGTCCTGCTGCAGGAACACCACCGCGATCAGCAACTCGTTCCAGACCCAGAGCGCCTGCACCGTGACGACGGTCGCGAGCGCCGGCCCGGAGAGCGGCAGGACGATCGAGCGGAAGATGCGCCAGCTTCCGGCGCCGTCCATCAATGCCGCCTCCACGAGCGCGTATGGGATGGTG
>DASZYM010000609.1:0-8407 GCA_035545355.1 Dongiaceae bacterium | reverse complement strand
GCGACCGGCGCCGAGCGCGAGCGGCTGGACCAGGCCGTGACCGAGGCCGAGGAGCGGCATCGCGCGCTCTCCGAGGTCATGGGCCGGCAGCGCGACGCGATGATGAGCGGGGCCGAGGAAGCGGCGCAGCGCTTCGCCGCCACGCTGAAGCGGCATCAGGAGATGACCGCCGCCAACTCGACCGCGATCGTCGCCGACATGATGCGCAAGACCGGGGACGTGCAGCGCGCGATCCGCGACCAGGGCGACAGCATCATCACCGCGGTGCGCGGCCTGGCCGACGATTTCAACAGCTCGCTCAACCGCATCCTGGACCAGATCGCGAGCTCGACCGAGCGCGCGCAGGCCGACAATGCCGCGCTGGAGCAGGCGAGCCGCGCGCAGATCGAGCGCATGAGCCATGCCGCCGATATCGGTGCGCAGCAGTTCCGCCAGTCGCTGAACGAGATGCTCGGCCAGCTCGACGGGTTCATCAAGACGCTGAGCGCCAAGGTGAGCGAGCACAACACCGCGATCAAGTACACGATGCGCATGGAATCCGACGAGTTCTCCGCCAGCGCCGAGCGCGCGGCCCAGCTCTTCAACCGACGCATGAGCGAGGTCTCGCAGCAGATCGGCGGCGCGACCGAGACCGTGCGCCAGCGCACCGAGGGCCTGCAGGAGGCCGCGCAGAGCCAGGGCGAGCGCCTGGCCAGCGCCGCGGCGGAAGCCGGCGCGAAGTTCCGCGCCGAGATCGACCAGCACGAGAAGCGGCTGTTCGCGATCAACGACGCGGCTTCGACCCAGGCGCGCTCTTTGGCCGAGGCGGTCGAAGGCCTGGCCGGCAAGCTCTCCGCGGCGGCCGAGGAGGTCGGCGAGCGCTTCGGCAAGCGTATCGGCATGGAGCAGGAGAGCCTGACCCGGCTCTCCGAAGCGGCCGACCGCCGCGCCTTGACGCTGCAGCAGGAAAGTAATGCCCAGGCCGAGCAGATCACCCGCGCGGTCGAGGACCTGATGGCCCGCTTCGCCCAGCGCGTCGCGGAGCTGAGCGGCGAGGTCGATCGCCAGGGCGGCCGGTTGGGCGAGCAGACCAACGCCGCCTCGGACCGCCTGAAGGAGCGCATCGAGCAGCAGATCCGCGCCTTGGGCGAGGTCTCGGCCGGGATCGGCCGGCGCGCCGACGAGATCGACCAATTGCTGCGCAGCGAGAGCGAGCGCCTCTCGGCCACCACGACCGAGACCGGCGAGCGCTTCCGCGGCATCTTCGCCGAGGAGAGCCTGCGGCTCGGCGAGCGGGCAGCCGCCTCCGCCGGATTGCTGAAGGAGCGCATCGAGGCGGAGATCGCCGCCCTCACCGATCTCGTGCGCCATGTCGGCGAGCGCGCCGACGAGACCGATCAGATGATCCGCGCCGGCGGCGAGCGGGTGGCCGCGGCGACCAGCGCGGCGCAGGAGGGCTTCCGCGCCGCCTTCACCGCCGAGACCGAGAAGCTCGACCGGCACGCGACCGCGGCCGCCGACCAGCTCAAGCAGCGGATCGAGCAGCAGATCACGGCGCTGGAAGAGCTGGTCGCGCGGATCGGCGAACGCGCCGGCGAGACCGACCGGCTGATCGAAGGCGGCGGCGACCGGATCTCGGCCGCGGTGAATACGGCCCAGGGCGAGCTCCGCGACATGTTCGGCGCCGAGGCCGACCGGCTCGACCAGCGCGCGAACGCCGCGGCGGAGCTGCTGAAGCAGCGGATCGAGGCCCAGGTCGCCGCACTCGACACACTGGTGACGACCGTGGGCCTGCGTTCCGACGAGACCGACCGCGTGATCCGCGCCGAGGCCGAGCGGATGGCCGGCGCCACCAGCGCCGCGCATGAGAGCCTGCGCACCACCTTCTCGGCGGAAACCGCAGCGCTCAGCGCGCGGTCGAGCGCCGCGGCCGAAGAGCTGAAGCAGCGTATCGCGACGCAGATCGAGGCCTTGGATGCGCTCTCCAGCGCGGTGCGCGAGCGTGCCGAGGCGACCGACCAGGCGATCCTCCAGGGTGGCGAGCGGGTCGCGAGCGCGGCGAGCGCGGCGCAGGACGGCTTCCGCACCACGTTCAGCGCGGAGCGCGAGCGGCTGGATCAGCACGCGACCGCCGCCGCCGAGCTGCTGAAGCAGCGGATCGAATCGCAGATCCAGGCGCTCAATGCGCTGATGGGCGAGATCAGCGAACGCTCCGACGCGACCGACCACCTGATCCACAACGAAGGCACGCGCCTGACCGCGGCGGCGGGCGCGGCGCACGAGCTGTTCCAGGCGGCGCTCAACCGCCAGTCCGAGATCCTGCGCAATCTGGCGAACGAGCTGACCGGCCAGACCGAATCGGTCGCGACCCGCACCGCGGAGATCGGCGCGGCGGCCAAGGCCGAGGCGGAGAAGCTGGTCGAATCGGTCGCCGAAGGCGCGGCGCGGTTCAGCGCCGCCGCCAAGGAGCATGCGAGCGAGCTCGCCGGCGCCGGCGTCACCGCCGCTTCCGCCTTCCATGACCGGATCCGGGTCGAGGTCGAGGCGATCGAAGCCAGCCTCTCGAAGCTGCTGGAGCACGGCGAGCGCATGGCCGGGACGCACCGGGACCAGGCCGCCGAGTTCGCGGCGGCGGCCGGCGATGCCGCGTCCCGCAGCGACGAGATTCGCGCCCATCTCGCCGACCAGACCGGCGAGGCCCTGGCCGCCGGGACCACGCTCGACCGGATCGCGGGCGAGGCGGGCCGCGCGCTACAGGCGCATCTCGCCGAGCTCGCGCAGCGCGTGCCGGCGCTGATGCAGACCCAGGCCGAGGGCATCAAGGAGGCGAGCGAGAACGCCGCCGCCCGGGCCGAGGCCCTGAGCCAGACGCTGCGGGCGCAGAATGCCGAGCTGGCGGATGCCCTTGAGCAGACGCATGACGCCACCCAAGTGATCCGGGAGGCCCTCAAGGCGCAGATCGGTGACATGACCGACACGGCCCATCGCGTGACCGAGGAAGCCCGCGCCATCGGCGCGGTCTTGCGCGGCGAGGTCGAGTCCCTCGCCCAGGCGACCGGCAACGCCTCGAGTGCCGCCGGCCAGCTCCAGGAGGACATGCGCCGGCATGTGACCGAGCTCGATGCGGTGGCGCAGCGCGCGCTGCAAGGGGCCGAGGCGCTGCGCCAGAACGTCGAGCGCCAGGCCGAGCTGCTGCGCACCGCCAGCCGCGAGACCGGGGAGCGCTCGGCCGAGCTGGCCGAGCTCTACCACGTCCATGCCCAGCGCCTGGGCGAAGCCAGCGCGCTCGCCGGCAAGAGCCTGGACGAGGCGGGCCGCACCATGCAGCGTCAGGCCGATGCGCTGCAGGACATGGTGGCCTCGGCGACGGTCAACCAGCGCGGCCTCTCGACGGCGCTGGAAACCCACATGGCCCTGGTGGACAAGGCCGGCAAGCATGGCGAGCACGAGATCATCACTCTGACCCAAGGCCTGACCAGCATCGCCGAGCTGCTCCGCCGCACCACCTCCGACAGCGCCAAGCAGGCCGAGGAGGTGATCCAGTCCTTCCGCGAGGGCGCCGATGCGCTCTCCGAGGTCTCGCGCAAGGCGGCGCTGCAGGTGACCGGGGTCAAGCTCGCGGTCCATGAGCAGCTCGACGAGCTTTCGAAGATCTCCGACCAGGTGGGCAATCTCGCCAATTCGGTGCGCGAGCAGCTCCGCGCCCATGCCGCGGAATTCGCCAGCATCTCGTCCTCGGCGCGGACCAGCGCCCAGAAGGCGCGCGACGATACGACCGAGATGCAGAACATCATGCAGGTGCAGCTCGCCTCGATCGAATCGGCGACCGGGGAGATGAACCGGCAGCTCGGCCTGATCACCGCCGATGTCGACCGGCGCATCCGCGAGATGACCGACAGCTCGATCCGCGCGGTGGCGCGGGCCGGCGGGATTGGTCAGGGCTTCGAGCAACAGGCGGAGAAGCTGACCAAGCTCTTGACCGATGCCAACAAGCAAGCGGGCGAGCTCGGCGAGAAGTTCCGCAGCCAGAGCGCCGAGCTGAACAGCGCCTCGGCCATGGCGGTCGAGCGCATCGGCCAGCTCCGCGACACCCAGAACACGGTCAGCCGCGACGCCTTCCTGAAGACGGCGAGCGCGATGATCGAGGAGCTGAACGGCATCGCCGTCGACATCCACGGCCTGCTCGACAGCGAGATCCCCGACGAGGTCTGGCGGCGGTATCGCGAGGGCGACCGCTCGGTCTTCGCCCGGCGCCTGTTCCGCAACAAGGACACCTACATCGTGCCGGCACTGGAGCAGCGTTATCAGCGCGACGATCGCTTCCGCGAGCTGGTCGACCGGTACATCCGCCGGTTCGAGACCCTGCTCGGGCAATCGCAGCCGGTCGATCCGGAATCGGTCCTGTCCGCCGCTTTCATCACCGCCGATGTCGGCAAGCTCTACCTGATCCTGGCGAAATCCCTCGGCCGGGCGGTGGAGCACTGACGGGTGAGGTCAAGAATCTTCCGTGTCTGACCGCAACTCCCCCGGTACCGCCGCCTCGCTGAAGAGCCTGCTGCCTTATCTCTGGCCCGCGGGCGAGCCGGAGCTCAAGGCGCGCGTGGTGCTGGCTTCGGTGGCGCTGGTGATCGCCAAGGTCGCCAATGTCTATGTCCCGGTCATCTTCAAGCACCTGATCGACGGGCTGGGGAAACCGGGCGCGATGGCCGCCTTGCCGCTCGGCCTGCTGGCCGCCTATGGCCTGGCGCGCATCGCCTCGCAGGCCTTCGCCGAGCTGCGCGACGGGATCTTCGCCAAGGTGGCGCAGCGCGCGATCCGCACTTTGGCGCTGAAGACCTTCCGGCATCTGCATGCGCTCTCGCTGAGCTTCCATCTGGAGCGGCAGACCGGCGGGCTCAACCGCGCGATCGAGCGCGGCGCCAAGGGCATCGAGTTCCTGCTCTCCTTCCTGCTGTTCAACGTGATCCCGACCCTGGTCGAGATCGCCATGGTCGCCGTGATCCTCTGGGCGCTCTACGACTGGCGCTTCGCGGTCATCACGGTGGTCACCATCGCGCTCTATATCGGCTATACGCTGACCGTCACCGAATGGCGGATCAAGCTGCGCCGCCAGATGAACGAGAGCGACCAGTCCGCCAATACCAAGGCGGTGGACAGCCTGCTGAACTTCGAGACGGTCAAGTATTTCAACAACGAGGAGCACGAGGCGCAACGCTACGACGAGGCGCTGAAGGTCTACGAGACCGCGGCCGTGAAGTCGCGGACCTCGCTGGCCGCGCTCAACATCGGCCAGGTCATCGTGATCGCGGTCGGCTCGACCCTGATCATGGGGCTGGCGGCGTCGGGCGTGATCTTCGGCGACGGCGGCCGGCACCTGACGGTCGGCGACGTGGTGCTGGTCAACGCCTATCTGCTGCAGCTCTACCTGCCGCTCAACTTCCTCGGCACGGTCTATCGCGAGATCCGCCAGTCGCTGATCGACATGGAGGCGATGTTCGCCCTGCTCGCGGTCGGCGCCGCGATCGAGGACAAGGCCGATGCGAAGCCGCTCGCCGTCGCCGCCGGCGAGGTCAAGTTCGAGAACGTCGCCTTCGGCTACGATCCGCGCCGGCCGATCCTGAAAGGCATCAGCTTCACCGTCGGGCCGGGCAAGACCATGGCCATTGTCGGTCCTTCCGGCGCCGGCAAGTCGACGATCTCGCGCCTGCTGTTCCGGTTCTACGACGTCGATGGCGGCCGGATCCTGATCGACGGCCAGGATATCCGCGACGTGACGCAGAAATCGCTGCGGGCGGTGATCGGCATCGTTCCGCAGGACACCGTGCTGTTCAACGACACGGTGGAATACAATATCGGCTACGGCCGGCCGGGCGCGACGCGGCCGCAGATCGAGAATGCCGCGCATCTCGCCCATATCCACGATTTCGTCGCCGGCCTGCCGGATGCCTATGCGACCAAGGTCGGCGAGCGCGGCCTCAAGCTCTCCGGCGGCGAGAAGCAGCGGGTGGCGATCGCGCGCACGATCCTGAAATCGCCGCCGATCCTGCTGTTCGACGAAGCGACGTCGGCGCTCGATTCCCGGACCGAGCGCGAGATCCAGTCCAACCTGATGGAGATCTCGCGCCGGCGCACGACCTTGATCATCGCGCACCGGCTCTCGACCGTGATCCATGCCGACGAGATCATCGTGCTGGAAGACGGCCGGATCGTCGAGCGCGGCCGGCACGAGGCGCTGCTCGCGCTGAACGGCCGCTACGCCCAGATGTGGCGCCGCCAGCAGCAGGCGATCGATCATGCCGAGCCTGTGGCGGTGCCGGCGAAGTGACATCCGATGGCCCTTCTTACTCGGTGGCGAAACTGACGAACCTATCTCTGGCCGATCGAATCGCCGGCGGCGACCGGCGGGCGCTGGCGCGGGCGATCACGCTGGTGGAATCGACGCGCGCCGATCATCGCGACGAGGCCGAGGCGCTGCTGGACGCGGTGCTGCCGAAGACCGGCAAGGCGCTGCGGATCGGCATCACCGGCGCGCCCGGCGTCGGCAAGTCGACCTTCATCGAGGCCTTCGGGCTGAAGCTGATCGAGCGCGGCAAGCGGCCGGCGGTGCTGGCGGTCGATCCCAGCTCGCGGCGCTCCGGCGGCTCGATCCTGGGCGACAAAACGCGGATGGCCGAGCTCGCAAAAAACGACGCCGCCTTCATTCGTCCGTCGCCTTCGGGGATCGGCACCGATGGCGGCAGCTTCGGCGGGATCGCGCGGCGCAGCCGCGACGTGCTGTTGCTCTGCGAGGCCGCCGGGTTCGACCCGATCCTGGTCGAGACCGTCGGCGTCGGCCAGTCGGAGACGGCGGTCGCGGAGATGACCGACCTCTTCATGTTGCTGCTGATGCCCTCCGCCGGCGACGACCTGCAGGGCATCAAGCGCGGCATCATGGAGCTGGCCGACCTCATCCTGGTCAACAAGGCCGATGGCGTGCTGGAAGCGGCGGCCGGGCGCACCGCCGCCGATTACGCGCATGCCTTGCGGCTGATGCAGCCGCGGCACCGCGCCTGGAACGCGGAGGTGCTGCGCTGCTCGGCGCTGACCGGCGCCGGCATCGCCGAGATCTGCGCCAAGGTCGAGGCCTTCGGCGCGGCGCTCCGGCAATCCGGCGAGCTCGCGGCGCAGCGCCGGAGCCAGTCGGTGCTGTGGTTCAACCGTGAGCTGAGCCTGGCGGTACTGGAGCGGCTGGCGGCCGATCCCGATCTCGCGCAGCGCCTGGAGAGGCTGGAGCGCCGGGTCAGCGAGGGCACCATCACGCCAAGCGCCGCCGCGCGGCAGATCCTGGATTCCTGGCGAAACTGACCGGATCCGACCCCTGACTTTTCCTCCGAATCCGGGCGATTAGGCAGGAATTCCGCAATCCCTTAATCACTAGATAACTCCTCCTTATGTAGCCTGCTGGAATCCCAAGGCCTGCTGTCGAGGAGTCTGCGGATGAAGATCCGATTGGGGGTCGCGAGCAAGCTCGCTTGCGCCATTTCGCTGTTCATCGTTCCGGTGATCGTCTTGCTGGTGCTCCTCTATCAGTCGCAGCAGGTGGCGATCGACTTCGGCAACAAGGAAGCGGTCGGCAACGACTATCTGTCCGCCCTGCGTCCGGTGCAGGCGGCGCTGGTCGATGCCAAGACCGAGATCGATGCCGAACAGCTCAAAGCCGCGATTGCCCGGGCAGAGACGGATTTCGGCGCGGACATGGCCTCGGCCGACCAGGCCAAGGCAGCGGAAGACGCGCTGTCGGCCGCCGACCCGCGCGACACGACGGCCCTGCGCGCACTGATCAACCAGGTCGGCAACACCTCCAATCTCATCCTCGATCCGGATCTCGACAGCTACTACGTGATGGACCTCGTTCTCCTGAAGCTGCCGGAGCTGCTGGATTCGGTGCACAGGACCGCGCAATACGCCAACGGCAAGGCCGGCGCCGACAAGATCGAGATGAAGGACATGGCGCAGTTCCTGCAGCTCATCGGCAGCCTGCAATTCACCCTGGACGGCGCCAAGAGCTCGCTCGCTTCGTCCTATGACGGCAACAAATCCGGCAATGCGCCGCGCGACCTCAAGGAGCGCATCGATGCGCCGGCGCAGGCGATGTTCGCGGCGATCGGCAAGCTGGTCGACGATTTCAACGCATCGAGCCTGGCCGGTGGCGCGACGCCGCTCAAGGGCGGCATCTTCGACGCCGACGAGGCCGCTGCGCGGCAGGCGACCGTGGCTTTCTCCGAACAGGCATCCCATGCGATGAACGTGCTGTTCGAGCGCCGGATCGCGATCTTCTGGATGCAGCGCTACGAATCCTTCGGGCTCGCCATCGTTCTTTCGCTGCTGGCCTTCGCCGTGGTCCTGGCGGCGATCCGCTGGACCGTGCTCCGTCCGATCGGCGGCCTGA
>DASZYM010000608.1:0-1618 GCA_035545355.1 Dongiaceae bacterium | reverse complement strand
CTACGTCGAGCCGGTGAAGGACGATCAACTTATCGAGAGCGCCATCAACGGCATGCTCTCCGGCCTCGACCCGCACTCGTCCTACATGAACGCCAAGGACTATGCGGACATGCAGATCCAGACCAAGGGCGAGTTCGGCGGTCTCGGCATCGAGGTCACCATGCAGGACGGCCTGATCAAGGTCGTCTCGCCGATGGACGACACGCCCGCCGCCAAGGCCGGCATCCAGCCCGGCGATCTCATCTCGCATATCGACGGCGATCCGGTGCTGGGCCTGACGCTCAACCAGGCGGTCGACAAGATGCGCGGCGAGATCGGCTCGTCGATCACCCTGACCGTGATCCGCGGCAACCAGGATCCGTTCGACGTCACCATGAAGCGCGCGGTCATCACGCTGAAATCGGTGCGCTGGGAGATGGAGCCGAACAATATCGGCTATGTCCGCATCACCAGCTTCAGCGAGCAGACCGACAGCGGCTTGAAGGACGCGCTGAAGGGCATCAACGCCGCCGCCAAGGGCAACCTGACCGGCGTGGTGCTCGATCTCCGCAACAACCCGGGCGGCCTGCTCGACCAGGCGATCGCGGTCTCCGACGATTTCCTGGACAAGGGCGAGATCGTCTCGACCCGCGGCCGCAACCCCGATGACGGCCAGCGCTGGAACGCCGAAGCCGGCGACCTGCTCAACGGCAAGCCGCTGATCGTGCTGATCAACGGCGGCTCGGCCTCGGCCTCCGAGATCGTCTCCGGTGCGCTGCAGGATCACCACCGCGCGATCCTGATGGGCACCAAGTCGTTCGGCAAAGGCTCGGTGCAGTCGATCATCCCGATCCCGAACCACGGCGCCATCCGCCTCACCACGGCGCGCTACTACACGCCGTCGGGCCGCTCGATCCAGGCCAAGGGCATCGATCCGGATATCCTGGTCGAGCCCGCGAAGATCGAGAGCGCCGAGGATACCGCGCGGCACGAGGCCGATCTCCCCGGTGCGCTGCAGAACAAGGGCGGCACCGATCAGGCGCCCGACGGGACCGGCGGCAACGGCAATAACGGCCAGCAGCAGAACCAGCAGCAGCCCCAAGGCACCCAGAAGCCGCAGAGCAGCGACCAGGTGCCCCAGCCGGCGCCGTCGACCACCAACCCGCCGACGGCGGGACAGGCGGGCACCGGCGCCAATGCCAATGCGGGCAAGCCGCATATCGGCTCGGAGAAGGAAGCGATCACCGATCCGACCAAGGACTACCAGCTCGCGCGCGCCCTCGACCTGCTGCAGGGCCTGGCGCTGGTGAAGACCGGAGATGCCTCGGCGGATTGACGATCCGAGCGGGCGCTGAATCTGTGGCGGCGCCCGCTTATCCGAAGCGCAAGAGAAGCGGCGGCCGGGCAGCGATGCTGCTGGCCGCCGCTGTTCTTTTGGCGGCCGGCGGCTATTCGCTCTGGACCAGCGACATCGCCGATCTCGGGCGGCGGCTGTTCGGCGCCGGCGCCGAGGTCGATCTCGCCGGCGCGCCGGCGCCGCGCGTGGCCGCGCCCGCCCCGCAGACTCCGGGCGGCTCCGCCGATGCGCCGCTGACGCCGATGCCGGCGGCGGTCAACGATGACAGCGGCAACGGCGATG
>DASZYM010000607.1:0-4880 GCA_035545355.1 Dongiaceae bacterium | reverse complement strand
CTCGCCAAGCAGGCCGAGGCCCTGCGCCACGAGGTGGATTCCTTCATCGCCCGGGTCCGCGCCGGCTAAGGCACGGCGCCCGGGGCGACCGCAGCCACGGATACGGGCCAGCCTCTTCGATCGCTGCTTTTGTCGCTTAAGCATCTGATCCAGCGAGCTTTAGCTGCGGTCAGGAGGTGGTCGTCGTTTTTTTATTCTGTATACGTCCGGTCTACGTTGCCCATGAAAAATGTTGGCCGTGAAGTTGGCTGTGAAAAAATCGGATGGATTGTAGTTCACTTTTTGTTCCAGCGCAATAGCCGATAGCAAATCGGCGCCCGCCCATGAGCCGGCGTCGAGTTCCGACTACCGCGCCTTGTGCTCGCGCTTGGAGAGGACCTCGTCGAGCCAGTCCGACCGCATCTCCGGGACCGAGGAGAGCAGCAGCTCGGTATAGGGATGGTACGGCGGGGCGAAGATCTTCGCCGTGTCGCCATAGGCCACGAGCTGGCCTTTGAGCATCACCGCGACCTTGTTGGCGATGCGGCGCACCGTGCCGAGGTCGTGGGTGATGAACATGTAGGCGACACCCAGCTCCTCCTGCAGGCGATTGAGGAGACGCAGGATCTCCTCGCCGACGAGCTGGTCGAGCGCACTGGTCACCTCGTCGCAGATGATGAGCTCGGGCTCGGCCGCCAATGCGCGGGCGATGCAGACGCGCTGCTTCTGGCCGCCGGACAGCTCGCCGGGACGCCGGCTGATGAAGCTTTCCGGCAGGTCGATGTGGCGCAGCAGCTCGCCGACCTTCTCCTTGACCTCCGCCTTGGAGCGGCCGAAATAGAATTCGATCGGCCGGCCGATGATCTCCAGCAGCGTCTGGCGCGGATTGAGGGCGACATCCGGCATCTGGTAGATCATCTGGACGCGCCGAAGCTGGTCGCGGGTGCGATCCTGCAGCCGCGCCGGCAGGCTCTCGCCCTGGAATTTGACGTCGCCGGAGATGCGCGGCAGCAGCCCGACGACGACGCGGGCCAGGGTCGATTTGCCGGAACCGCTCTCGCCCACCACCGCCAGCGTGTCGCCGCGCTGGATCTCGATCGAGACGTCGTTGATCACCCGGGTCAGCGAGCGGTAGCTGGCGACGACGTTGGTGACTTCCAGGATCGGCCTGTCCTGGGTGGCGCGCTCCTGGTGCAGGTTCTGGTTGGCGACCGTGCGCTCGGCGACCAGCCGGCGGGTATATTCCTCGCGCGGCGCCTGCAGGATCTGCGTCGCGTCGCCGACCTCGATCATCTTGCCGTGGCGCAGGACCATGATCCGGTCGGCGATCTGCGCCACGACCGCGAGATCATGGGTGATGTAGAGCGCCGCGGTGCCGTGCTCGCGGATCAACTTGCGGAACGAGGCCAGCACCTCGACCTGGGTCGTGACGTCGAGCGCGGTGGTCGGCTCGTCGAAGATCAGGATCGACGGCTTGGTGATCATCGCCATCGCCGCCATGGCGCGCTGCAACTGGCCGCCCGACACCTGATGCGGATAGCGGTTGCCGAAGGTCTCGGGATTGGGGAGCTCCAGCTCCTTGAACAGGCGGACCGCCTCGGCCTTGGCCGCGTCCTCTTTCATCAGGCCGCGGCGGAGCGCGATCTCGCAGATCTGCTCGTAGAGCGTCAGGGCCGGATTGAACGAGGCGGCGGCGCTCTGCGCGATATAGGCGACGCCATGGCCGCGCAGATCCTGCCGCTCCTCGCGGCTCATCTGCCGGACGTCCTTGCCGCGGAAGATGATCTTGCCGCCGGTGATGAAGCAGCCCGACCGCGAATAGCCCATGGTGGCGAGGCCGATCGTCGATTTGCCGGCGCCGCTCTCGCCGATCAGGCCGAGCACCTCGCCCTGCCGCAGCTTCAGGCTGACGTTATCGACCAGGACCGGGCCGGGGCCGGAATCGGTGCGGACTTCGATCCGCAGATCCTCGACGTCGAGAACCTGGTCGCCGAAGGTGCGCGCGCTCGCCATCGTGGTCATGCGGCCTTCCCTTCCCTACGCGTTCTCGCCGTGCGCCCGGCTGTAAACCGAGAGCAGCCAGTCCACCACCAGGTTCACGCCGATGGTCAGGATCGCGATCGCCGCGGCGGCGAAGAGCGGCTGCGGCTTGCCGATGAAGATCGCCTGGGCGTTCTGGTTCACCATGCTGCCCCAATCCTGGTAGGGCGGCTGGATGCCGAGGCCGAGGAAGCTCAGGCTGGCGATCAGCAGGAAGGTGAAGCAGAAGCGCAGGCCGAATTCCGCGACCAGCGGCGGCACCGCGTTCGGCAGCACCTCGCGCCGGATCACCCACCAGATGTTCTCGCCGCGCAGGCGCGCCGCCTCGACATATTCGAGCGCGACGATGTTCATCGAGACCGCGCGGGCAAGGCGGAAGACCGGCACCGCGTAGAGGAAGCCGATGACCAGCACGATCACCATGCCCTCGAAGAAGGCGTTGCTGATCCCGGTCGCATCGACGAAGCCCTGCTCCCGCGCCATGACGACGGTGATGATCACCAGGCAGAAGATCAGGGTCGGCATCGACAGGATGAGGTCGGCGAAGCGCGAGAGCGCGATATCGACCCAGCGGCCCATGATCGCCGCGGTGAATCCGGTAGTGATGCCGATCACGAAGGCGAGGATCGTGGTGAGCAGCGACAGGCCGATCGAGAGCCGGGCGCCGTAGAGGAGCTGGCTCAGGATGTCGCGGCCGATCGCGTCGGTGCCGAGCCAGTGCGCGGCCGAGGGCCCAGCCCATTTCGTCATGTCGCTCGGCACCACGCCCTCGCCATAGGGCGCCAGCACCGGTGCGAAGATCATCAGGATCAGGTTGATGAGGACGATCAGGAAGCCGATCTGGGCGCTGACCGGGACCTTATGCCCGAACAGGCGGATGCCGCGCGGGCGCTTCACCGGGGTTTTGACGTCTACCGCGGCCATGGCGTCACCGCGGATGCCGGAGCCGCGGGTTGCTCATGATCGAGAGCACGTCCGCGAGGATGTTGAGGGCGATGAACACGACCGCGAAGATCAGGCCGCAGGCCAGCACGGTCGGGATGTTGCGCTTCGAGACCGCATCGACCAGCATCTGGCCCATCCCGGGATAGACGAACACCCGTTCCACGACCACGACGCCGACCACCAGGTAGGCGAGGTTGAGCGCGATCACGTTGACGATCGGCGCCAGCGCGTTCGGCAGCGCATGCTGGACGACGACGCGCCACTTCGGCAGGCCCTTCAGATAGGCCATCTCGATATAGGGGCTGGCCATGACCTGCAGCACCGAGGCGCGGGTCATCCGCATCATATGCGCGACGATCACCAGGACCAGCGTGATCATCGGCAGGAAGGTGACGTAGAGCCGGGTGAAGAACGGCATCGACGGATTGACCACGGAGAGCACCGGGAATATCCGCAGATGCGCCGCCAGGAACATCAGCAGCAGATAGCCGAGGAAGAATTCCGGCACCGATATCGTCAGCAGCGCGCTGACATTGACCCCGCGGTCGAAGACGCTCCCCTGGCGGATCGCGGCCATGATCCCGAGGAAGACCGAGAGCGGCACGGCGACCAGCGCCGCATAGAGCGCCAGGAAGAAGGTGTTCGCCAGCCGCGGCCTGATCTCCTCCATCACCGGACGGTGGCTGGCCAGCGAGTTGCCGAAATCGCCGCGCGCGGCGCCGCTCAGCCAGTCGGTGTAACGCTGCAGGAGCGGACGATCCAGGCCGAGCTCGGCCCGGATCGCCGCCGTGTTTTCCGCGGTCGCTTGCTGGCCCAGCATGGCCGAGGCGAAGTCACCCGGCAGCAGCGTCGTCGTGAAGAAGATCAACGCCGACGCCAGCAGCAGGGTGACCAGCCCGAGAACCAGCCTTTGGCCGATGAGCTTGAGCACGTCGGGACTCGCCCGGCCGGACTTAGGACTCGTCGATCCAGACCATCTCTGCGACGCGCGTGTTGCAGAGATCGTACAAGCTGTACGGCTTGTAGTTCTTCACCTTCTGCGCCGCCGCATCCACCCAGCTCTTGAAGGCGGGCACCACGGCGCCGCCATCGTCATGGGTCATGCGCTGCAGCTCGAAGATCATCGCCTTGCGCTTGTCGTGGTCGATTTCCTTCTTCGCATCGGCCAGGAGCTTGTCGAAGGCCGGCACCTTCCAGCCGGTCTCGTTCCAGGCCGCGCTCGAGGTCATGGCGACGGTCATCATCATGGTCGCGCAGGGACGGCCGCCCCAATAGGATTCGCAGAACGGCGCCTTCAGCCACACGTTGTCCCAGAAGCCGTCGGCCGGCTCCTTCTTCAGCGGGAAGTCGACACCGGCGGCCTTGGCGTTCGCCTGGAACAGCAGTGCCGCATCCACGGCGCCGTTGAAGGCGGCGTCGGAGGCGGAAAGCGGCGCGGTGATGCTGCTGACGCCGGACTTCTTGAGGTAGAACTTCGCCTTGTCCGGATCGTAGGTGTACCCCGGCAACGACGGGTTGAACGCCGCCATAGCAGGCCCGAACACGCTCTTCGCCGACTGTGCCAGCCCTTTCAGGATCGTCTTGGTGTACGTGTCACGATCGACGGCCCAGTTGAGCGCCTGTCGGACCCGCTTGTCGTCAAACGGCTTTTCGGCCATGTTGAAGATCCACGGATTGCTCAACGGCATGTTCGCCGTCTTGAAGTCGAACTGCGCGTTGGAGCGCAACGGCTCGACGCTATCGCTGTCGCGACTCGCGATCAACTGGACCTCGCCGGCGAGCAACGCGCTGACAGCGGCGGTCATCTCGGCGATCGGCCGAATCACCACTTGCTGGAGCGGTACGGGACCACCCCAGTAGTTCGGATTCGCTTCGAGAACGACCTTGACGCCTTTCTCCTGCGACACGAACTTGTA
>DASZYM010000606.1:0-20536 GCA_035545355.1 Dongiaceae bacterium | reverse complement strand
CGCTGCCGCTGGCCGCCGGAAAAGGCGACCGGGTAGCGCCGGGCGACATCGGCCTCCAGGCCGACATGGCGCAGCAGCTCGGCAACCCGCGCCGCGCGGCTCCGGCGGTCGCCGAAGCCATGGACGATCAAGGGCTCGGCGATGATGTCTCCCACCCGCATGCGGCGGTTCAGCGAGGAATAGGGGTCCTGGAACACCATGCCGACCAGGCTGCGCAGCTTGAAGAGCTCGGACCCGCCGGCGCCGAGGAAATCGGTCCCGTTCAGCCGGACGGTGCCGCCGCTCGCCCGGGCGAGGCGGCTGATCGCGCGCGCCGTCGTGCTTTTGCCGGAGCCGGATTCCCCGACCAGCGCCAGCGTCTCGCCCCGCGCGAGATCGAAGGACACGCCGCGCAATGCATGGATATGGCCCTTGGTGCCGATGCCGATCGCGGTGCGGACCGGGATATCCACCTTCAGGTCGCGCACTTCGAGGAGCACGGTCACGTGGACGCCTCGCGCGTCATGTGCCAGCAGGCGCCGCGATGGCCGGCGGCACGGCCGGTGTCGATCAGCTCCGGGCGCTCCGCCGCGCAGCGCTCTCCGGCGCGCGGACAGCGCGGGAGGAACGCGCAGCCGCGGATCACGGAGAGGTCGCGCGGCGGAGTGCCCGGAATGGTGTCGAACCTCTCGGAATCGCCGTGCCACAGGCTGTTCACGGCGGCGAGAAGGCCCTGCGAATAGGGATGGGACGGCTTGTTGAGCACGATGCCGGCCGGACCGGTCTCGACGATCCGCCCGGCATACATCACCGCGACGCGGTCGGCGACGCGCTGCAGCAGGCCGAGATCGTGGGTGATCCAGATCAGCCCGAGATTCCGCGAGGTCCGCAGGGACAGGACGAGATCCACGACTTCGGCCTGCACGGTGGCATCGAGCGCGGTCGTCGGCTCGTCGGCGACAAGCAGGTCGGGGTCGCAGGCGAGCGCCATGGCGATGGTCGCCCGCTGCAGCATCCCTCCGGAGAACTCGTGCGGATAGGAGTCGAGGCGACGCTCGGCATCGGCGATGCCGACCTCCTTCAGCAGCGAAGCCGCGCGCTTGCGCGCCGCGCTCGCGTCGAGCCGCAGGTGATAGCGCATATGATCGGTGATCTGCCGTCCGACCGTCAGCACCGGATTGAGCGCCACCAGCGGATTCTGGAACACGACCCCGATCCGGGTGCCGAGCATGTCCGGTCCACCCGACAGCAGATCGGTCCCACCGAACGTGCTGCGCGTGGCGGTGACATGGGCCATCTCGGAGTCCAGCAACCCGATCGCGGCGGTGACCGCGGTGCTCTTGCCGCTGCCGGATTCGCCGACGATGCCCAGCGCTTCGCCCGCCCCGACCGAGAAGCTCACATCGATCACCACCGGCCGCGGGCCGGCCGGCGTCCGGTACGAGACAGACAGCCCGTCGACCACCAGGTCGCTCGGCCTTGCGCTCGCCGGCTTTGCACCCGCCGTCCTCATCCGCGGGGATCCGAGCGGTCGCGCAGGCCGTCGGCCGCGACATTGAGGGCGAAGACGATGACCGTGATCACCACGCCGGGGGCGATCGCGTAGATCGGCGCGATGGTGAAATAGGCGCGCGCCTCCTTCAGCATCGAGCCGAGCGATGAAAGCGGCACCTGCACGCCGAGACCGATGAAGGAGAGTCCCGCCTCGGTCAGCACGCCGATCGCAAAGAACAGCGTCGCCTGGACGCAGATCGGTCCCATGATGTTGCGCAGGATATGGCCGACCATGATCCGCGCGGTCGAGGCGCCGATCACCCGCGCCGCGTCGATGTAGAGATGGCGGGCTTCCACCATCGCCGAGCCGCGTACGATGCGCGCCATTTGCGGGATGCCAACGATGCTGAGGGCGATCGCCGTACTGAAGGCACCGGGGCCGGTGATCGCCGAGACGCCGATCGCCAGCAGCAGCGAGGGGAAGGCGAGCAGCGCGTCGAGAAAGCGCATGACTGCGACATCGATCCCGCCGCCACGGACGGCCGAGACCAGGCCGAGCGGAACACCCAGCACGGCGGCGCCGATCACCGCCAGTCCGGCGACGCCGACCGAGGTGCGCATGCCCCAGACGACGCGTGAGAGGATGTCCCGGCCGTACTGGTCGGTGCCCATCCAGAACTCGGCGGAGGGCTTGGCCAGGCGCTGCGGATGCATGGCGGTGTAGTCGTAGATCGGCAGGACCGGCGCGGCCAGGCTGATCACCGCGACGAAGCCGAGGATCCCGACGGCGATCCAGAAACCGAGATCGCGAATGGCGCGGTCCTTACGCGGACTGGACATGGCGCACGCGCGGATCGAGATAGCCGTAGAGCAGATCGACAAGCAGATTGGAGAAAAGGAAGCCGAGCACGGCGAAGAGCAGGGCGGCCTGCACCACGCCATAGTCCCGGTTGCCCATGGAATCGACCAGCAGCGAGCCGATGCCCGGCCACGAGAAGACGATCTCCACCAGGGCGGTGCCGCCGATCAGATTGCCCAGCTTGGCGCCGGCCGCCGTTACCACCGGGATCAGCGAGTTGCGGACCACGTAATCGCGGGTGATCTGCCAGCGCGGCAATCCCTTCGCGACCGCCGTGCGTACATGCTCGGCCCGGCGGTTGTCCTGGATGCCGTCGCGCAGGAAGCGCGCGACGATCGGCGCGTTGCCGATGGCGAGCGCCAGCGTCGGCAAGGCCAGGCTCTTGAGCGCCGCCAGCGGATCCTGCGAGAAGGCAACGCGCCCGGCGACCGGGAACAGGCGAAACTCGACGCCGAACAGGTAGATCAGCAGCATGCCGCTCCAGAACACCGGCATTGAGATGCCGAGCGCCGAGAAGAACGTGACGATGCGATCGATGATCGTGCCGGGCCACAATCCCGAGATCAGGCCAAGGAGGATGCCGAGCATCGTGCTGGCGATGAAGCCGCTGGCCGCGAGCTGCAAGGTCGCCGCCATCCGGTCCAGCAGGAGCTGGCTGACCGGCAGGCCGTTGATCAGCGACTTGCCGAGATTGCCGTGCAGGACGGCGTCGATCCAGATGTAGTACTGGGCCGCATAGTTCTGATCGAGGCCGAGCTGGTGGCGGACGATCTCGATCTGTGCCGGTGTTGCGTTGGGGCCGGCCAGGAAATCCGCGGGATCGCCCGGCGCCAGCCGGAGCCCGACGAAGATCAACAGCGAGGTCAACAGCAGGACGGGAATAGCCTGCAGCAGGCGCTGTATGGTGTATGACAGCATCGCGGCGCTGATGTCTCCAGGACGAGCGGGCCGGCTATTTTCGAACAGCCCGCCCGCCGATCAAGCAGTCGGAGCGCGCGCTTGCGCGACGCGCGCTTCGTTCTATCCCGCCTTGACGACCGTATAAAGCACGGCGACGCCGATGTGATCCACATCGAAGCCGCTGATCTGGTCGCGCATCGGCACAGGCTTCGCTTCGTGGACGAACGGCATGATATAGGCGGTGTCCACGATGGTCTCGGAAAGTTTCTTGTAGGCGGCCTTGCGCTGGTCGAGCGTGGTCGCGTTGGACGCTTCGGTGACCGCCGCTTCGAGCTCGGGGCTGGTGAACTTGCTGCGGCCGCCGGGTCCGAGCAGGGCGCTCGGGAAGATGAACTGCGGGTCGTTGCCGCCCTCGGTATAGGAGTGCAGCACCATGTCGAAATCGCTGGCGTTGATCTTCTTGCGCGCCTGGGCCGGCTCGAAGGTGTTGATCTGCAGCGTGATGCCGATGTCCTTGAAGTCCTGCTGCAGGATCTGCGCCGTCGCGACGCTGCCGGGCGAATAGGCGTCGGTCGAGGCGTTCACCGAGATGGTGAAGGGCTTCTGGCCGGATTGCTGCATCAACTGCTTGGCCTTCTCCTTGTCGAAGCCGCACAGCTTTTCGACCGAGGCGTCATGGGCCCAATGGGTGGAGCTCCAGGGCTGGCAGGTGACCTCGCCGCGCTCGCTGTAGGAGACCTGCAGGATCTTCTGCCGGTCGATCGCCCAGGAGATCGCCTCGCGCACCAGCTTGTTGTCGAGCGGCGGATGGGTGCAGTTGAGCGCGAGGTAATGGGTGCGCGGCGCCGAGGTGACCCATTGCACGTGGATCCCCGGCACGTTCTGCAGGAGCTGCAGGGCCAGCGAGCCGGCGGTCAGGATGAGATCGACGGCGCCGGTCTGCAGCGAGGCCGCGGCCGCCGCGTCGTCGGCGATCACCTTCACGGTGATGCGGTCGAGCGAGACCTTGGCATTGTTCCAATGCTTGTCGAACCGGTCCATGGTGATGGCGACGCCCGGCTGCCAGTTGGTCATCTGGAAGGGGCCGCTGCCGGCATCCTGCTGCGCGACGTTGTCGAAGCGGTCGGGGTCGAGCACATAGGTGGCGCTGAGCACGCCGAAGATGCCGGGAAGCTTGTCCTTGTAATTGATCTTGGCGGTCTTCTCGTCGATCACATCGACGCCGGTAATGCCGAGCTGCTCGAGATTGCCGCCGAGATCCGGTGCAAGGTACTTGTCGATCGTGTACTTGATGGCGTCCGCGGTCACCTTCTTGCCGGAATGGAAGGTGCTGTCGCGCAGATGCAGCGTGATCGACAGGCCGTCCGGCGCGATCTCCCAGGATTCCGCCGCCGCAGGCCCGGGCGTCCCGTCATTGTTCATGAAGACGATCGGGTCGTAGAGCTCGTTGATGATCGCCCCATTGGGCCCGCCGAAGCGGAGCGGGCTGAAATTCGTGACATCCGCGCCGTTGGCGACGATCAGCTCTTTCTGCGTGCTCTGGGCGAAAGCGGAGAGCGACCACGCCGTGCTCAATCCGGCCGCGCTGACCGCAAGAAAAGCCCGTCTGTTGAGGCCGTTAGACCATCCGGCTTGCATGCTAACCCTCCCAATATCGGCCTGGACCAGTCCGGCCGTAGCCTTTGTTTTTAAGACGTTAGGAGATTTTGCATTATGTATCAAGTATTCGATGATTGTCAGACACCCAGGAAATCCGCTGTCTGACCGATACGCCCCGGCGCGCCATAGACCGGTGTCCAAGGGCGCTTTGCCTCGCCATGGCGGCTCTCAGCCGGAATGGCTTTCGGCGGCAACCCGACCCTTCGCCTCGTCCAAGACGGTCGCCGGCTGGCGACGCGCCCAAAGCGAGGCGCCGATGGAGACCAGTCCGCAGAACAGCAGGAAGGCGCAGATGGGGCTCTGGACGAAGACGAACGCGTCGCCGTTGGAGATCGTGAGCGCCTGGCGGAAGGATTGCTCCAGCGTATGGCCGAGGATCAGGCCGAACAGCAACGGCGCCTTGGGAATGTCGAGCTTGCGGAACGCATAGCCGAGCACGCCGAAGACCAGGGCCAGGAACAGGTCGAAGCTGTCGTAGTTGAAGGAATAGACGCCCGCCGACGCGATGCCGAGGATGATGCACAGCAACACTCCGGGCGGCACGTAAAGGATGCGCGCAAGCACGCCGACCAGGGGCAGGTTGAGCACCAGCAGCATCATATTGCCGATATACATGCTGGCGATCAGGCCCCAGACCAGATCGGGCTGAGTCTGGAACAGCATCGGGCCGGGCTGGATGCCGAACATGATGAAGGCGCCCATGATCACCGCCGTAGCGCCCGAACCCGGCACGCCGAGCGCCAGCAAGTGCACGAAGGCGCCGCAGGTATCGGCATTCGTCGCGGCCTCCGGCGCCGCAACGCCTTCGATCGCGCCATGGCCGAATTCCTCCGGATGCTTCGAGATCTTCTTCTCGAGGATATAGGAAAGCATCGAGGCGATCGTGCCGCCGAGCCCCGGCGCGGCGCCGCAGAAGAAGCCCACGCCGGCGCCCCGGAAGATCGCGGGATAGGCGCGCCGCCAATCCTCACGGGTGAACCACAGCCTGCCTTTCACCTTCACGGTGTGCAGCGTGCCGCCCATGGTTCCCTCGACCATGCGCGAGACTTCAGCGATGGCGAAGAGGCCGACCACGACGATCAGGAAGTTGACGCGGTCCTGCAACGAGACCAGGCCCAGGGTGAAGCGCTGCACGCCGCTTTGCAGGTCGATGCCGACGGTCGCGAGGCCCAGCCCCAGAAACGTGGCGAGGAGGCCCTTGCCGAGGGAATCTCCGGTCAAGGCGCTGACCGTTGAAAGCGCGAAGAAGATCAGGCCGAAATACTCGGTCGGACCGAAGTGAAGGGCAAAGGCCGCGAGCGGCGAAGCGATGAAAGCCAGCGCGGTCACGCCGATCGTTCCGGCGATAAAGGAACTGACCGCGGCTATGGCCAGCGTGGCGGCGGCGCGTCCTTTTCGCGCCAATGGATAGCCGTCGAGCACGGTCATGACCGCGGCGGCATCGCCCGGCGTGTTCAACAGGATCGCCGTCACCGCGCCGCCATACATGCAGCCGTAATAGATGCCGGCCAGCATCATCAGTGCGGTCGAAGGATCCATGCCGAAGGTGACCGGGATCAGCAATGCGATACCGGCGGAGGGGCCGATCCCCGGCAGATGGCTGATCATCGTGCCGATGAAGGTGCCGATCAGGGTGTAGAGCAGGTGCTCCGGCGTTGCCGCTACCGCGAGGCCGTGCAGGATGCCGTGCAAGCTTTCCATGTTGGACGTCCTTCAGATCGGAATGGGGCCGGTCGGCAACGGCACGTGCAGCAGCAGCGAGAACAGCGCATAGGCCACGGCGGTGAAGCCGATCGCGATCAACCCGTTGACGAGATGCTTGCCGCGGTGGAAATGGCAGAGCAGGCCGAAGATGAAGATCGGCGTGCCGATCAGGTAACCGACGGAGTCGAAGGTGGCGTAATAGAGCACCGTCCAGGCGAGCATGCCGCAAAGCGTCGCCACCTGGCGCATATCGACCCGGCGCCGATGGGTCGTGCCGCTCGCCGTCCGGTATTTCTTGCGTCCTTCCGCGAGCAGGATAAGGCCCGAGAGGATCAGGCCGCAGCCGACCAGCACCGGGAACGCCTTCGGCCCCAAGGGGTCGGCCATGGCGGCGACCGGGAGCCGGGAATCCGCCCACAGATAGACCGCGGCGCCGGCGATCACGACGATTCCGAGAATGACGTCACTGTTGAAGATCTTCATGCGGTCCACCGGAGCGAGGGGGATGAAGATGCCGGGGGCGCCTCGTGCGAAGCGCCCCCGTGCCGATGGGAGCTGCTCTCAGCCTCCCAGGGTTCAGGATGCGGCCGGATGGGACGCGGCCCATCGCTGACCGCGCGGATGCGGCGGCCGGGGCTGGTCCGAGCGGGTGAAATACGGCCGCGTCGGCTCCTGCGCCTGCGCACGGTGCATCTCGCGGTGCGAGTGCGGATCGAAATTGTCGCGGCGATGCATGGTGCAGCGGTTGTCCCAGATCACGACGTCGCCGATCTGCCACTTGTGATTCCAGGACAGGCGCTTCTGCGTCGCATGCGCCCAGAGCTGGTCGAGCAGCTTCTCGGAATCCGCGACTTCCATGCCGGGGATATAGGAGTTGCGCCGCCGTCCGAGGTTGAGCGCATCGAGCCCGGTCTCCGGATGGGTGCGCACCATCGGATGAACCGCGCCCGGCGACTTGCGAAGGTCGGTGATCGGCTCGAAGCCGGCGCGCAACTGGCCGCCGGCGGTATAGGTCGTATCGTTCTTGACCTGGAGCGTCTCGACGCGCCGGCGCATCGCGGGGTCGAAGCTCTCCAGCGCGAGATACATATTGGAGAAGCCGGTATCGCCGCCCCAATTCGGCACCTGAAGGCAATGGAGGACGCTCGCCGAGGGCGGGCGCTCCCGATAAGACGTGTCCGAATGCCAGAACACCTCCTCGTCGCCCAGCCCGCCGATCGGCACGCCGTTCTCCACGATATTGGACACGACAGAGATGTATTTGTTGTCTCGCGGCTTTTGTCCGACGCTCACGATCGGCACTTCATCGAGCTGGCCGAAGCGCTGGCTGAACTCCATGAGCTGGTTGTCGGTCAGCTTCTGGTTCCGGAACACCAGCACCAGATGCTCGAGCCAGGCTTCGCGGATGGCGCCGAACAGCGCGTCATCCACCTTGGTGAGGTCGACGCCTGAAACCTCGGCGCCGAGCGGCGCGTCCACCGGGACGACCTTCAAAGCTTGGTACCCTGACACTCTGATCCTCCAATTCTGGATTAATTGGCGCGATGATGTCTTAATCATGCCGAAGTTGTCAATGAGGTGACAAGTAGTCAGACAACTGATACTGTCGCCTTCAAATTCCAATTGCGGCCGGCATGAAGCCGTCCGGATCCAGCGGAGGAAGTCGATGAAGCTAGGCGTTAAGGCAGCGTATTTTGGTCTGGCGGTTGCGGCCACCGGGCTGTTCGGCACAGCCATGGCGTGGGCGCAAGAGGCGAAGGAGCCGCCTCGGGTCGAGTTTGTCGTCCCGAACTCGCCGGGCGGCGCAAACGACACGATCGCCCGCATCCTCCAGCACAGCCTGGTCAGCGGCAAGATCCTGACCTCGCCCAGCGTCATCCTCAACAAGCCCGGCGGCGCCGGCGACGTGACGCTCTCCTACCTGACGCAGAAGTCGAACCACCCCGGCGAGGTCGCGGTGGTGTCGGTGACGCAGCAGCTCAACTACATCGTCGGAACCAGCGAATACAAGTACACGGAGTACACGCCGCTCGCGATGCTGGTCGAGGACTATGTCGGCTTTGCGGTGAAGGCGGATTCGCCGTTGAAGTCCGGGCAGGACATCATCGACGCCTTGAAGAAGGATCCGAAGTCCCTGAGCTTCGCGATCACCGGCTTTGGCGGCGTCAACCACATCCCGGTCCTGGAGCTCGCGCATGAGATCGGGGTCGACGGCAAGCAGCTCAAGACGCCGGTCTTCGATTCGTCGGGCGACAGCGCGACCGCGCTGATGGGCGGCCATGTCGACGTCGTCATCGGCAGCGCCGGCAATCTCGCCGAGCATGCGAAATCCGGCCTGATCCGCATCCTGGCGTTGAGCTCGCCGGAGCGGCTGCCGGGCCTGCCGGACGTGCCGACCTGGAAGGAGCAGGGGGTCAACGTCGTGATCGGCAGCTGGCGCGGCCTCTGGGGTCCGAAGAACATGAAGCCCGAAGAGATCGCCTATTGGGACGCGGCCATCGCCAAGGCGACCCGTTCGGATGAGTGGCAGCAGCAGCTCAAGAACAACATGTGGGGCGACGCCGTGAAGAACGCGGCGGATACGAAGAAGCAGCTCGACGACGACGAGAAGACGCTGGTCACGCTGCTGTCGGGTCTCGGCCTCGCCAAGAAGACCGATTGATGCAGTCGAGGGGGAAGCGCCGTCGGCGCTTCCCCACGCCTTTTTCAGCCCTCGCCGCTCTCGGTCAGCACGCGGGTCTTGGCATTGAGCAGATGCATCCGCATCGCCTCGCGGGCGCCCTCCGGGTTGGATTCCTTGATATTGGCCAGTATCCGCTCATGCTCCTGCTGCACGCGCTGCAGCCGATCGCCCCGGACGTTGAGCGACAGCCGGCGGGCGGTGCTCATGCCTTTCACAACATGCGGCCAGAGAGCCTCCATCGTTCCGGAGAACATGTCGTTCTTGGCCGCGATCGCGATCGCCAGATGAAAATTCATGTCGGGCTCGGCGCCGACCTCGCCCCGCTTGATCACCTTCTCCAGACGGTTGAACGCGCGCGTGATCTGGCTCAGGTCCTGCGTCGTTCGCCGGATCGCCGCCAGCGCCGCCGCCTCGCATTCCAGCGCCATGCGGAACTCGAAGGTCCGCATCAGGCCGGCGATGCTGCCGGTCGGCGCGACGTCGAACAGCGCCTTGTTCGGCTTGTGCTGCACGTAGGTGCCCGAGCCGTGGCGCGACACCACGATTCCGTCGCTGCGCAGCCGCGACAGGGCCTCGCGCACGATCGGCCGGGACACGTCGAAGATGCTCGACAGATCTTTCTCCGAAGGCAGGCGCTCGCCTTCCGGATACTCCCCAGACATCACCTGCTTGAGGATGCTTTCGTAGACGTGGTCGGCCAGTTTCTTGGGTCTGACAAATTCAAGCATCGGCAACCAAAAGCAGGCGATGGGAGCGTCGTTGCATCTCCGATGGAACGGAGCAACCGGCGCGATATTCCGCGGATCACAATACCATCGGGCACGCAGCCTATTCAAGATAACCCCCCGGATCGATCATCGGCCTATGGTTGATTCGCGCGGGATCTCGCAACCGGGTTGGAGGCGCAATTGACCGGGACGACGCATGAAACTCCCAAGGTCGCCTTGGTGACCGGTGCCGCCGACGGCATCGGCAAGGCGTCGGCGCTGGCGCTTCTGGCCGCCGGCTTTCGAGTCGTGATGGCCGGCCGGAGGCTGCCCGCATTGGAGCAGGCGATCGCCGAGGCCGGGCCAGAATCGGCGCAGGCCGCGCTGCCGATCTCGGCCGACGTCTCCGACGCAACCGCGGTAGCCCGCCTGTTCGAGCAGACGGTGCGCGCATTCGGCCGGATCGACGTGCTGTTCAACAATGCCGGGACCAACGTTCCGGGCATTCCGTTCGAGGATCTCTCGCTCGACCAGTGGAACACCGTGATGGCCGTCAACCTGACCGGCAGTTTTCTCTGCGCGCAGGCCGCCTTCCGCCTGATGAAGGCGCAGGATCCGCGCGGCGGACGTATCATCAACAACGGGTCGATCTCGGCGCATGTGCCGCGCCCGGATTCCGCGCCCTACACCGCGAGCAAGCACGCCATCACCGGCCTCACTCGACAGATCGCGCTGGACGGACGTGCGTACGACATCGCCTGCAGCCAGATCGACATCGGCAACGCGCAGACCAAGCTCTCCGGGCGGATGGCGAAAGGCGTGAAGCAGGCCGATGGGCGGATCGCCCCCGAGCCGATGATGGATGTCGCGCATGTCGCCGAGATGGTGGTGTCGATCGCCCGATTGCCGGTCTCGGTCAACGTTCCGTTCATGACCGTCATGGCGACCGGAATGCCCTATATGGGGCGCGGCTGAACGATGCCGCGGCGTGAGTTTCACCGAGAGGATTGACGATGTCCCTGCCCTATCGAAAGACCTTCCGGGCCGCCCTGGCGAAGCCGGCCTGCATCTCGCCGGCGAGCGTCTACGATCCGCTGTCGGCTCGCATCGCCGAGAGCGTGGGCTGCCGGATCGGCATCCTGGCCGGCTCGGTCGCGTCGTTCAGCACGTTGGCGGCACCGGACGTTATCGTCATGACGCTCACCGAGATCGCCGACCAGGTGCGGCGCATCATGCGTGCGAGCACGCTCGGCCTGCTGATCGACGCCGATCACGGCTACGGCAATGCGCTGAGCGCGATGCGAACGGTCGAGGAGCTGGAACATGCCGGCGCCGCCGCGGTCAGCATCGAGGATACGCTGCTGCCGCAGCCGTTCGGCGCCGAGAAGGAGCAGGTGGTGAGCCTCGCCGAGATGGAGGGCAAGCTGCGTGCTGCGGTGGCGGCGCGGCGCGATCCCGACTTCGTCATCGCCGGCAGGACGTCCAGCCTGCGGGTCGAGGGGCTGGAGGGCGCGGTGCGTCGCGTCAAAGCCTATGCGGCGACCGGCGTCGATGCGATCTTCGTCGTCGGCGTGGATTCAATGGAGCAGGTGAAGGCGCTCGCCGCCTCCGCCCGCCTGCCGTTGATCCTCGGCCCGAACAAGCTGGACCGCGCCGCATTGGCGGCCGAAGGCGTCGCGATCCTGCTGCAGGGGCATCAGCCGATCGCCGCGGCGGCGAAGGCGCTCCACGACACCTACGCCCATCTGCAGGCCGGCGGCGACCCCGCGGCGCTCGCGGGGAAGATCGCCGGCAATGCGGAGATGGACCGCTGGGTGCGGACGAAGGAGTTTGCCGGCTACCGCGATCGCTATCTGAAAGGGTAGCCGGCGGTCGTCACGTCAGGCGGCTTGCGTCACCGCATTACGGTCCCAGGCATATAGCGCCTTGGCGACCGGCTGGACGCGGGCCTTCTGCGCCTCGTCGAGACCGGTCAGCAGCGGCAGCATCGGACCCATGTCGGCGACGCCGGCCAGGGTCACGGCATCGTGCAGCACGCGGATCGGGCTGATGTCGTCGCGGCAATCCTCGAGCGGGATATAGGACGCGCGGACCTTCTCCGCTTCGGCGTAGTTCTTCTCGGCCAGCAGCTTCAAGAGACGCATCGAGCCGCGGGGCGCGATGCAGACCGAACCCGAGGTGAAGCTGGTCAGGCCGAAATCGCGCACGTGGACGATCGCCGGTCGTTCGCCGATTCCGCTGACGAGCAGCTTGCGGTCCACGGTCTTGGTGAGCTCGGCCAGGTACGCATCGACCGACGGGTCTTTGCGGACCACCGCGTACTTGACCGCGGCCACGCGTTGTTCCTGCACCAGCGCGGCCAGGGTTTCCGGCCGGATGTAGTTCTCGGCCTTGATGTAGATGACCGCCGGCTTGCCGAGCCGGTCGGTGAAATGGCGGATGCCGGTCGCCAATCCGTCATTGGTGAACGGGAACGTCATCGGCAGCAGCATGGCGGTCGGGAAGGCGCTGCCGCGCAGGATCTCGGCCTGGTCCATCATCCGGCCGTATTCCGGACCCACGGAGGGCAGGATCCAGGTGTCGGCGCCGGCCAGTTCGGCGATGGTCTCGATGGTCTTCTGATAGCTGCTGACGGAGATGTTGTAGAAGTTGGCGTTGCCGCCATACATGATGCTGCGGACGCCGCCGCTCTCCAGATGCTTGATGAGCGCCGCATTCGCCGGCTTGTTCAGCGAAAGGTCCTGGTTGCGGGCCAGTGGCGGGACGGCGATCACCGATCGGAGCAGATCGGCGTGGGTAATCGGCGTGGTTTTCATGATGTCACCTTCTTTGCTGCCGACCGCAGGGCCGTGATGGTGGTCCGCGGCGTGATGGCTTCGGGATCGAGTCGGAGTTCCAGGAGCGCCGAGGTTTCGGCGGCGAGAGCGCGTTCGAAAGCGATTTCGAACTGGTCGGTGCGTGTGACGTGCTCGGCATGCATGCCGTAGGCGCGCGCCAGCACGGTGAAATCGGGATTCTCCAGCGTCGTGCCATAGACGTGTTCGGGATACTCGCGCTCCTGATGCATGCGGATCGTGCCGTACATCCCGTTATTGACGACGATGAAGACGATCTTCAGGCGGTAGCGCGCCGCCGTCGCCAATTCCTGGCCGTTCATCAGGAAGCATCCGTCGCCGGCGAAGCACACGACGGTGCGCGCCGGATCGACCAGCTTCGCGGCGATTGCGGCCGGGACGCCATAGCCCATCGCGCCGCTGGTCGGCGCAAGCTGGGTCCTGAGTCCGGAATAACGGTGGAAGCGATGCACCCAGATCGCATAATTGCCGGCGCCGTTGGCGATCACGGCGTCGCCCGGCAGGCGCGTGGTCACCAGAGCCATGACCTCGCTGAGGTTCAACTCGCCGGCCTGCGGCTGCGGCTTTTGCCAGGCCTCGAAATCCTTGCGTGCCGCAGCGGTCCAGGCCGACCGCTTGGCGCTGTCGGCGGAGAGGCCGGCGACGGCCTTCGCGAATTGCGGCATGCCGGCATTGATGAGGATGTCGCCCTGATAGACCCGGCCGAGCTCCTCGGGACCGGACAGCACCTGGATGAAGCCCTGCCGCGGCCGCGGGATCTCCAGCAACGTATAGTTCGCGGTCTGCAGCTCGCCCATGCGGGCGCCGATCACCAGCAGCAGGTCGGATTGCCGCACGCGCTCGGCCAAAGCGGGGTTCATGCCGGGCGAAAGATCGCCGACATAGTGCGGATCGTTGTTGTCGTAGAGGTCCTGGCGACGGAACGAGGCCGCGACCGGCAGGTCGAAGGCGGCGGCGAAGGCGGCGATATCGGCACAGGCCGACTTGTTCCAGCCGCTGCCGCCCAGAATGACCAGCGGCCGTTCCGCCCGCGCCAGCATGCCGCGCACCGCTTCGATATCCTCGGCGCCGGGATGGGCCGCCAGGCGCGCGTAAGGGCGGGTGGCGGCCTTCTTGGCGCTCGCCGACTGCATGTCTTCGGGCAGCACCAGCACCACCGGTCCGGGCCGGCCGCTCATCGCGGTGTGGAAGGCGCGGCTGACGAACTCCTCGACCCGGTCGGCGCGGTCGATCTGCGCCACCCATTTGCTGACCGGCCCGAACATCCGCCGATAGTCGATCTCCTGGAAGCCTTCCCGCTCCATCACGCCGGTGCCGACCTGGCCGACGAACAGGATCATCGGCGTCGAGTCCTGGAACGCGGTATGGAGTCCGATCGAGGCGTTGCAGGCGCCGGGCCCGCGGGTGACGAAGCAGATGCCGGGTTTGCCCGTCATCTTGCCATACGCATCGGCCATGAAAGCGGCGCCGCCTTCCTGGCGGCAGATGATGAACTCGATCCGCCCGTCCGTCTCATACATCGCATCGAGGACGTCGAGGTAGGATTCGCCCGGCACGCCGAAAGCGAGATCGACACCGTGCAGGCATAGCGCCTCCACCAGGAGCTGGGCGCCGTTCCGCAGCGCGCCCACGGGGCTCTCCTCCGGCTTCTCCGTCCGGCGGTCGCGTCCTCGGTCTTGCTGCATTCCGTTCGCCCGCGTGTCAGGCATCGCGCACCCCATCGGCCGCGCCTTGCTTCAGGGCCGATCGACTTGATAAGTTGTCTTACCTCTTTGCAAGATTATGAGAAGCGAAATACCCTGGCAACAGGAAATCCAAGGAACGGAGCGGCGATCCCGATGACAAGAGTCCTGGTCATTCACGGTCTCGGCATGAATATGCGCGGCAAGGTCAAGACCGAGATCTTCGGCAAGACGACCCTGCCGGAATACGACGCCGCGATTCGGCGCGAGGCAGTGGCATGCGGCCTCGAAGTGGACATCTTCCATTCGAATATCGAAGGGGAAGTGGTCGACAAGCTCTACGACGGCGTCGAGAGCGGCGTCGCCGCCGCGATCATCAATCCCGCGGGCTTTTCCATCGGCTATCGCGGCCTGACCGTGGCGATCGAGCAGGTGGGCTATCCGGTGGTCGAGGTTCACATCTCCAATCCGGTCCGGCGCGGGATCAATTCCGATATTGCCAAAGTTGCCGCGGCGAGCGTCACCGGGTTCGGGATCGCCGGATACAGCCTGGCATTGCACGGCATCAAGGCGCTCCTCGGCGCCGCTTGAACCTGCCGTCGCGACTTTTCTTAGTCCTGTCCTAATTAATATCCGTCCCGGGCGAAATGGACTTCGGGGCTCGGTTGCAACACTGTCGCTGGCAATGAAGATTTTGAATTAGGCAAGCCAATGGGCATGACCATCATCGAGAAAATTCTCGCCAAAGCGAGCGGGCGGGAGAGGACGCAGCCGGGCGACGTGGTGGTCGTCAAGGTCGAGACCGTCGTCCTCTATGACGGCAATTTCTTTCCGGCCTATTGGCGCGAGATCAAGCACGTCGCGAATCCGGACAGCGTGGTGGTGGCCTTCGACCATCGTGTGCCGGCGCCGGACCAGTTCTGCGCCCGCGCCCATGGGGTGGGGCGCGCCTTCGTCGAGAAGTTCGGCATCAAGCGGTTCCACGACGTCGGCTACGACCAGGGCATCGCCCATGTGATCTGCGCGGAGCGCGCTTACGCGCTGCCGGGGACGGTCCTGATCTGCTCGGATTCCCATGCCGGCAGCGCCGGTGCGCTGAACTGTGCCGCTCGCGGCACCGGCGGACCCGACGTGATTTATGCCCTCACCAAGGGCACCACCTGGTACCGGGTCTGCGAGACGATCCGCTACGAGCTGGTCGGCAAGCTCCGGCATGGCGTGACGCCGAAGGACCTCTTCCTGCACATCTCCGGCACCTACGGCACTCACGCGGATTACAACGTGGAGTTCGGCGGTCCGGCGCTCGCCGATCTCAGCATCGACGAGCGACGCACCCTCTCCACCATGGGTACCGAGCTCAACGCGGAGTTCACCGTCTTCGAGGCGGACGCCGTCCTCGACCGCTACGTCAAGGCGCGGACCGACAGGCCGTATGAGACGTTCAATCCCGATCCCGATGCGCGCTACGCCGAGCGCCGCGTGCTCGACCTTTCCAAGATCGAGCCGCTGGTCGCCAAGCCGGATCGCGTCATCAACAACTCGGCCGCGATCTCCGAGGTCGCGGGCCAGCGCATCGACCAGGCCTTCATCGGCTCCTGTGCCAACGGCAATCTCTACGACCTGGCGATCGCCGCCGAAGTGGTGGACGGCCGCCGCGTCGCGCCGGGCGTGCGCTTCCTGGTCACGCCGGGATCGCAGGAAGTCTACCGCCAAGCGTTGAAGGCGGGCTATGTCGAGAAGCTCACCGCGGCGGGGGCGGTGGTGACGAGCGCCACCTGTGGCGCCTGCCAGGGCGGACATATGGGCGTGATCGGCCCGAAGGAAGTCTGCATCACCGCCAGCACGCGCAACTTCAAGGGCCGCATGGGCGATCCCAGCGCCTCGGTCTATATGGCCTCGCCGGCAACCGTGGCCGCATCGGCCCTCACCGGGAAGATCACCCATCCCGGCCAGTTCCTGAAGATGGAGGGCGCGCGATGATTTCCGGCAAGGTCTGGATGTTCGGCGACGACATCAACACCGATCTGATGCTGCCGACGGCGCATATGTATTCGCCGAAGGAGATCCAGGCGCAGCACGTCTTCGAGGCCAATCGGCCCGGCTGGGTGAAGCTGGTCGGCAAGGGCGACTTCGTGTTCGGCGGGAAGAATTTCGGCACCGGCTCCAGCCGGCCGGCGCCTCTCGCCATGACCACGCTCGGCATCGGCTGCGTGGTCGCGGAGACGTTCAACCCGCTGTTCTTCCGCAATTGCGTCAGCTTCGGCCTGCAGGCGCTGGAATGCCCCGGGGTCACCGCTGCGTTCCAGGAAGGCGACATTGCGGAGATCTCGCTCGCCGAAGCGAAGGTTCGCAACACGCGAACCGGCCAGACGCTGCCCGGCGTGGCGATCCCCGAGGCGCTGCTCAGCCTGATGGCCGGCGGCGGGATCTTCCCGCTGCTGGAATCCGAAGGACTGATCGGTCCCGCTCCGGCTGAAGCCGCCGGCGCCGCGCAAGGCGGCTGAGCCACTTTGGCCGCGACGCGCAAGGCGTCCGGCGTCCAATTCATTTCTGATCCAAGGAGACTCTTATGGCTGTCTATGACGTCATCGTGATCGGCGCGGGTAACGCCGCCTTCTGCTCGGCCCTCTCGGCACAGGAGCAGGGTGCGCGCGTGCTGATGCTGGAGGCCGCGCCGGAGGAAGAGCGCAGCGGCAACAGCCGCTTCGCCTCGGGCGTGCTGCGCTTCGCGTTCCGCGGGATCGGCGATATCCGCAAGCTGGTGCCGGAGATGTCGGATTCCGAGGCGGCCGGCTCCGAGTTCGGCACCTATACCGAGGAGCAATATCTCGACGACATGGGGCGGGTCACCGAATACCGCACCGATCCCGACCTGACCGAAACCTTCGTCCGCGGCAGCTTCGACACCTTGTGCTGGATGCAGACCAAGGGCATCCGCTTCATGCCGCTCTATCGCCAGTCCTTCAAGATCGACGGCAAGAACAAGTACTGGGGCGGCCTAGCGCTCGAGAGCTGGGGCGGCGGCGCGGGCCTCGTGGACCTCGAGCTCAAATCCGCGACCGCCAAGGGCATTCCGATCCGCTACGCCACCCGCGCGACCCGCCTGATCGAGGAGGGCGGCCGGGTGACCGGCGTGGTCGTGCGTCATAAGGGCGTCGAAGAGGAGATCAAGGCCGGAGCAGTCATCCTCGCCTGCGGTGGCTTCTCGTCGAACATCGAATGGCGCACCAAGTATCTCGGGCCGGGCTGGGACCTCGCCAAGGTGCGCGGCACAAAATTCAACAACGGCGACGGCATCCGGATGGCGCTCGACGTCGGCGCGCGGCCCTACGGCCAGTGGTCGGGGTGCCATGCGGTCGGCTGGGACCTGAACGCGCCGGAGTTCGGCGACCTCGACGTCGGCGAGAACTTCCAGAAGCACAGCTATCCGTTCGGCATCATGGTGAACGCGCACGGCAAGCGCTTCCTCGACGAAGGCGCCGATTTCCGCAACTACACTTATGCGAAATACGGCAAGGTCGTGCTCGACCAGCCCGGTCAGTTCGCCTGGCAGATCTTCGACGCCAAGGTCACGCCAATGCTGCGCGACGAATACAAGATCAAGCGTGTGACCAAGGTGACGGCCAACACGATCGACGAGCTGGCGAAGAAGCTGGAAGGCGTCAATCCCAAGGCCTTCCTCGAAGAGGTGAAGAAGTACAACGCCGCGGTCCAGACCGACGTGAAGTTCGACCCCAGTGTCAAGGACGGACGCGGCACCGTCGGGTTGGACGTGCCGAAGACCAACTGGGCGCAGACGATCGACCAGGGTCCGTTCGAGGCCTATGCCATCACCTGCGGCATCACCTTCACCTTCGGCGGGATCAAGATCGATACCGGCGGCCGCGTCATCAATGTCGATGGCGAGCCGGTCGAGGGACTCTATTGCGCCGGCGAGATGGTGGGCGGTCTCTTCTACTTCAACTATGCCGGCGGCACCGGGCTGGTCTCGGGCGCGGTCTATGGCCGCATCGCCGGAAAGGCCGCGGCGGATTACGCGAAGAAATAATCGGAAGAGCAACGCCGGGCATGGCCGTTCAGCCATGCCCGGCGTTTTTTCTTCCTGAGGATCAGTTCGACTGGGCGCGCGCCGCTTCTTCGGCGCTGGCGAACAGTCCACCCTCGCGGAACTGCGAGACTTCGGTTTCGGTGTCGATCCGGCAGGTGACCGGGACCATGCGCGTGCTGCCGTCCGGCCGCTTCAAGACCAGGCGCGCGGTGGCGCGCGGGCCGTTGAGGCCCGAGAGTCCTTCGATCGCGACGGTCGTGTCGGCCGTCACGCCGAGCGATTCCACGGTGACGCCCGGCGGGAGCTGGCAGGGGACTACGCCGACGCCGACCAGGTTGGCGCGGTGGATCCGTTCGAAGCTCTCGGCGACGACGGCGCGGACGCCGATCAGGAACGTGCCCTTCGCCGCCCAATCGCGGGCCGAGCCGGTGCCATAGGCCTTGCCGGCGAACACGACGGTCGGCGTGCCCGAGGCCTGATAGGCCTCCGCCGCGGCCATGATCGACTGTACTTCGCCGTTAGGCCCGGTGGTCAGGCTGCCGGTTTGCCCCTGGGCCAGTGCGTTCCGGATCCGCGGATTGGAGAAGGTGCCGCGCAGCAGCACTTCATGATTGCCGCGATGCTCGGCATAGCTCGACCAATCCTCCTCGGCGATGCCGTGGGCGCTCAGATGCCGAGCGGCCGCGGAGCCAGGAAGGATTCGGCCGAAAGGCGAGATGTGGTCCGTGGTGATGTTGTCGCCGAGCACCGCAAGGGGCCGCCCGCCCGCGATGTCCGCGAGGCGCGCCCGGTTCTCCGGCTCCTCGAAGAACGGCGGCCGCCGCACATGGGTGGAGGATTCCTGCCACGCGAACTGCTTGCCGTCCGGGGCCGCAAGGTCCAGCCACAGCGGCGGCGCAAGGGTCTCCGGGGCATAGACGCGCTCATAGGAGTCGCGCTTCAGATGCGCCGCAAGCAGGGCCGCCACTTCCTCCTCGCCCGGCCAGATATCGGCGAGACGGATTGCGGTGCCGTCCGGCGCGAAGCCGAGTGGATCGGATGTGAGATCGGTCAGGATCGTGCCGGCAAGGGCATAGGCGATCACCAGGGCCGGCGAGCCGAGATAGGAGGCACGCACGTCCGGATGGGTGCGGCCCTCGAAATTGCGGTTGCCGGAGACGATCGAGCATACGGTGAGACCGGCCTCGCGGATCTGCGCCGAGACTTCCGGCGCGAGCGCGCCGGGATTCCCGGCGCAGGTCATGCATCCGAAGCCGGTGATGTGGAAGCCGAGCGCATCGAGGTCGGCTTGCAACCCGGTCGAGCGGAAATAGTCCTCCACCACGCGGGAGCCGGGCGAGAGCGAGGTCTTCACCCAGGGTTTCGGCGCCAGCCCTCGGCGGCGTGCGTTCCGCGCCAGCAGCGCTGCCGTCATCATCTGCTGCGGGTTGGAGGTATGGGTGCAGCTCGAGATCGCAGCGATCACGATGTCGCCGTCCTTCAAGCCGTCGCCGGAAGCCGCCGGCCTTTCGGGGAAGGCCGTGCGGAACGATTCCGCGGTGCCGTTCAGCGGCGTCTTCTCCTGCGGGCGGCGTGGCCCGGCGACGACCGGAGCGATTTCCGAAAGGTCGATCGTGAGAATGTCGTTGTACTGCCGCGTCTCGTTGTCGACGCGCCACAGGCCGATCGCACGGGCATGGGCGGCGATCAGATCGACCTGCGCCTCGTCGCGACCGGTCAGGCGCAGGAAGCGCAGGGTCTCGTCGTCGATCGGAAACAGGCCGCAGGTCGCGCCGTATTCCGGCGCCATGTTGGCGAGGCCCGCGCGGTCGCCCATCGCCAGCCCGTCCAATCCTTCGCCGTGGAATTCCACGAAGCGCCCCACCACGCCATGCGCGCGCAAGGCCGCCGCGACCGTGAGAGCGATATCGGCACCCGACACCGTCCGGTGTCGTCGCCCGACCAGTCGGCAGCCGGTGACCGCCGG
>DASZYM010000605.1:0-12402 GCA_035545355.1 Dongiaceae bacterium | reverse complement strand
TCTTCGGTGAAGCTCGTGCACAGGCGCTCGACGGCGTTGTTCACCGGCGCGGCATCGGATACCACCAACAGGCGGATGATGCGGGGAAGTTCCGAACGGGCCATGACCTTCTTTCCTACACCAAACTGGCATTGTCGGTTTAAGAAATTCTTAAATACGGAACGTGACCGTCCATGAACCGGAACCGTACGCTGCCGGAACTCCTGGCGACGATTCCCATCCTGTCCGCAAGACCGGCGGCGGAATGGCGGGCGGTCCGGCTGCCGGGCCTCACCAATATCAACTGGCGCCTGACCGCGGCGGATCAGGATCTGGTGCTGCGCATCCCGGGCGTTTCGTCGGAACGCTATCTCTCGCGCCGGCAGGAGATGCATAACGCCGCGGTCGCGGCGGCGATCGGCATCGCGCCGCCACTGCTTTACGCGGATCCTGGCAGCGGCGTCACGGTGCGGGCCTTCATCGGCGATGCACGGGCGCTGACCGACGCGGATTTCGCCCAGCCGGAGACCGCCGCCAGGCTCGGCGCGCTGCTCGCACGGCTGCACCGCTCCGGGCGTGCGTTCGAGGGCACGATGGCGCCGTTCCCCATCATCGACACCTATCTCGGTCTCGCCGCCGACGATCGGCTGCGGCACCTGCGCGCGCGGGCGGAGCCGATCCGCGCTGCGCTGGAGGCGCGGCCGGCGCCCATGGTGCCGAGCCACATCGATCCGGTGCCGGCCAACTTCCTGCTGCGGAGCGACGGCACGCTGCTGCTGATCGATTGGGAATATTCCGCCCTGTGCGAGCCGGCCTGGGACCTCGCCGCGGTCATGATGGACGGCGTGATGCCGCCGGAGACGGCGGCGGCGCTGCTGCGCGGCTATGGCGACCCGCCGAGCCCGAGCCGGCTGTGGCTGATGCGCGCCGCGCTGCATCTGGTGGCGGGAAGCTGGACCCATGCCGAGATCACCGGCGGCAACCGGGCCGAGGGATTGCCGGCTTTGCTGGAACGTTGCCTGTCAAGCGCCGAGCGCATGCTCGACGATCCGGCGCTGCCATCGCATCTCACGCGCGTGAGCGGCGTTGTCTGAGCATGGAACTGGAAACACCCCGCTTGCGCTTGCGGCGCTGGCGCCCTGAGGACCGGGCACCCTTTGCCGCGCTCAATGCCGAGCCGGCGGTGCTGCGCTATCTCGCCCCGCTGCGGCCGGGCGGCACCGATGCGCTGATCGAGCGGTTCGAGGCACATTTCGACGAATACGGCTATGGCTATTGGGCGCTCGAAGAGAAGGAGAGCGGGGCGCTGATCGGCGCCTGCGGGCTCTCGCATGTGACCTTCGACGTGCCCTTTGCGCCGGCGGTCGAGATCGGCTGGCGGCTTTCCGAACGCTGGCAGGGCAAGGGACTGGCGCGTGAGGCGGCGCAAGCCGTGCTCGATGCCGCCTTCCGGCATTTCGGCCTGACGCGGATCGTGAGCTTCACCGTGCCGGCGAACCGCGCCTCCTGGGGATTGATGGAGCGCCTGGGCATGAGCCGGATCGGCGCGTTCGAGAATCCCATGCTGCCCGAAGGCCATCCCTTACGGGCGCAGGTGCTCTACGAGATCACTGCGGCCGGGGCCCGATAGGCCCGTTCGGGTCCCATTCCGCCATCTCGCAATTGTCGAGATGGCGTCCGATCAGCCGCGAGAAGAAGTCGCCATGGCCGACCACGGCGATGCGCCGCTCGGGCCGTTCGAGCACCATCACCTTGAAGGCGGCGAGGCGTTCGCGGAGATGGTCTTCGCTCTCCTGGGGAAAGCCGAGCTCGCAGGGCGGGCCCTCATGCAGCCACCAGGGATCCGCCAGCCCGCCGAAATTGAGATGCGGGAACTCGGCGACGAGCTCGGCGGTGCTGCGCCCGATGTCGCAACTGCTCATCTGCCATTCGCGATGCAGCGGCGTGATCTCGATCGGCACACGGCCGCCGAAGATGCCCTCCGCGGTCTGGATGGCGCGGGTCAGGGGCGAGGCCAATACGATGTCGTAGACGTAGGGCGCGAGCCGCCGCCGCGCCTCGGCGACCTGGCGCCGGCCGAGCTCGGTCAGCCGCGCATCGAAATGGATGGGGTCGATCCCGGTTGCCGAATAATGCGCGTTGAAGGTGGACTGGCCGTGGCGGATCAGGTGGACAAGGCGGGACATCGAGGGAACGCACTCCAAGCAGGCGCCGTTCTCATAACCGCGACTGTCCGGGAAATAAAGGAAAACCGACCGGCTATTGGTGCGCCGCCTGCCAGGTCTTCAGCATCTGGATCTGCTGACCCTGGCCGTCGACGATCGACTGCGCCATCTGCTTGAGCTGGGGGTCCTTGCCGTATTGGATCTCGAGCTTGGCCATGTCCACCGCGCCCTCGTGATGCGGGATCATCATATCGACGAAGTCCTTGTCTGCGTCGCCGGTCAGCGCGACGCCATGCATCGCGGTCATCATCTGATCGTTCTTCATGCGAAACGCGTCCTTGGCCGCCGACGCGGTATCGGCGGCGATCGCGACCACCGGAACCAGCGAGAGGCAAACGGCGCCGAGCAAGGTCTTGGGCTTCATGGCAAATCTCCTGCGCTGCGATTCGGACGGATAACCAATTCCCCGTCGGAGGCGCGGTTCCCATGGAACCTCCGGGAACCGGGTTCTTGACAGAAGTGTGGATTCCGCCGAAGGATGGCGCCACTCAACGGGGTGCCCCCGGGTCGCAAGACCGCGAGGGCTGAGAGATGCGGCGGTCGCATCAACCCGAGGAACCTGATCCGGTTAGGACCGGCGGAGGGACATGAGTCAGCGACCCCAATCCGTTCTCGCTGCTTCCTGTGCTCTTCGGGCAAAGGAGGCATCGCCATGCAGAGAACGTTCGCCCTTACCCTGATCGCCGCGGCTTCGGCCGCTCTCATATCGTCCGCTGCCTCGGCCGACGCGCCGAAGCTGACGGTCTATACCTACAGCTCCTTCGTCGCCGAATGGGGGCCGGGGCCGAAGATCACGCCGATCTTCGAGCAGCAATGCGGCTGCAAGATCGAATGGGTCAGCGTCGGCGACGGCGCCGCTTTGCTGTCGCGGCTGAAGCTCGAAGGCAGCAAGACGCCGGCCGACGTGGTGCTCGGGCTCGATACCAGCCTTACCTCGGAGGCGACGGCCACTGGGTTGATGGCGCCGCATAGCGTCGATCTCCAGGCGCTGAAGCTGCCGGTCGCCTGGAGCGATCCCGATTTCGTGCCCTTCGATTACGGCTATTTCGCTTTCGTCTATGACAGCCAGACCCTGAAGGATCCGCCGAAGACCCTCGCCGAGCTGTTCGCGTCCGGCAGCGATCCCAAGATGCTGCTGGAAGATCCGCGCACCAGCACGCCGGGCCTCGGTCTTCTCATGTGGCTGAAGGCGGTCTATGGCGACAAGGCCGCCGATCAATGGAAGGCGGCCGCGCCGAAGATCCTCACCGTCTCCAAGAGCTGGGACGAGGCCTATGGCCTCTTCACCAAGGGCGAGGCCCCGATCGTGCTCTCCTACACGACCTCGCCGGCCTATCACATCATGGAGGAGAAGACCGACCGCTATAAGGCGCTCGACTTCCCCGAGGGCAATTACATGGAGGTCGAGGTCGCGGGCATGCTGAAGACCGCGCCGCATCCGGACCTCGCCAGGAAGTTCCTGCAATTCCTGGTGACGGCGGATTTCCAGAAGCAGATCCCGACCACCAACTGGATGTTCCCGGTGATCGATATCGCCGGCGACCTGCCGCCGGTCTTCCGCCAGATCCCGCAGCCCCACAAGTCGCTGTTGCTGCCGCCGGACGAAGTCGCCGCGCACCGCGCCGCCTGGATCAAGGAATGGCTCGACGCGGTGGGGCAGTGAAAAGCACCCGTCATGCCCGGGCGTGACCCGGGTATCTCTTGCCGAGCTGTCGCTTGCACCAGATCCCCGGGTCCCGTAGCGGATGTCCGCATTCGCGTAGGGCCCGGGGATGACGGTCTGGAAAAGTCGTCCATGACTCTCTCCCGTATCGGACTCATCCTCGCCGCGCTGATCGTCGCCGCGATCGTCGCCGATTATGCCGCGCTGCTCTCCGGTGCGACGGCGACGGATCTGGCGTCGCTCGCCGGCGACACCTATCTCCATCGCGTCATCGTTTTCACCTTCCTGCAGGCGACGCTGTCGGCGCTGCTCTCGCTCGGCGGGGCAATCCTGGCCGCGCGCGCCTTGGCGCGGCAGAGCGACTTTCCGGGCCGGCGCCTGATCCTGCAATTCTGTGCGCTGCCGATGGTGGTTCCCTCGGTCGCCGCGATCTTCGGCGTGGTCGCGGTCTATGGCCGCTCCGGCTATATCGCCGATCTTTCGGCGAGCCTCGGCAGCGACTGGAAGCCGACGATCTACGGGCTCAGCGGCATCCTGATCGCCCATGTCTTCTTCAACATGCCGCTGGCCATCCGGCTGCTGCTGCCGGCCTGGGCGACGGTGCCGCCGGAATCCTGGCGGTTGGCGGCCCAACTCGGGATGTCGTCGCGGCAGATCTTCCGGCTGATCGAGCTGCCGCTGCTTCGGCAATATGCACCGGCGGCGTTCGTCTTCGTCTTCATCCTCTGCTTCTTGAGCTTTGCCGTGGTGCTGACCCTGGGCGGCGGTCCGCGCGCGACCACGCTCGAAGTCGCGATCTATCAGGCGCTGCGCCTCGACGTGGATCTGCCGCGGGGCGGCACGCTGGCGCTGCTGCAGACTGTCGCATGCCTGGTGCTGGTGGCGATCGCCTGGGCCGCGGGGCGCCGGCTGGATTTCGGCCGCGGCGCGCGGGTCAGCAGCATCCGTTTCGACGGCGCGCCGGCGGCGGCGAGGATCAGCGATTTCGTCACCATCGCGATCGCGATCGGCTTCGTGGCGCTGCCGATCCTCGCCTTGGCTTTCGATGGCATCAGCGGATTGCTGTTCGCACGGCTGGACGGTAGCGCCTTGCTCAAGGCCTCGGGGATCACCTTGCTCCTCGGCATTCCGTCCGGCGTCATCGCAACGATATCGGGCTACCCGATCGCGGCGGCCGCGGACCGGCTGCGTCCGCGAAAGGCGGCGGTTGTCCTGATCGGTATCGCCGGCCTGGCCGGTGTGATCGCCTCGCCGATGGCGATCGGTGCGGGTCTGATGCTCGGCCTGGCCGGCCGCGTCGATCTGACGACCGTCGCGCCGATCGGCGTGATCGCCATGAACGCGCTGCTGACCCTGCCGTTCACGGTCGGCGTGCTGCGTCCGGCGATTGCGCGCAACAACGCGCAGTACGACCGCCTCTGTGCCGGGCTCGGACTGGCGGGCTGGAACCGCTTTCGCGTGGTCGACTGGCCGATGCTGCGCCGGGCGGTCGGGCTCGCCTGCGGGCTGGCCAGCGCGGCGGCGATGGGCGATCTCACCGCGATCGCGCTGTTCGGCAATCAGCAGCTCACCAACCTGACCTTGCTGCTCTACGATCAGATCGCGGCCTACCATCTGGATTCGGCGTCGGGCACCGCGCTGGTCCTGCTGGTCTTGTGCCTGGCGGTCTTCGCGGGGATCGAACGTGGAGTGGGGGGCCGCCGGTGAACCAGGGGGCGTTTCTCGAGATCGAAGGCCTGGCCTTCACCTATGAAGACCTGGTGATGCGTTTCGACCTTGCAGTGGAGCAGGGCGAATGCGTCGGCGTGGTCGGGCCGTCAGGCGCCGGCAAATCGACTTTGCTGGCCCTGATCGGCGGCTTCGAGATGCCGCTCGCCGGCCGCATCGCGGTGGCCGGCCAGGACATCACCAGGCTTCCGCCGGCCGAGCGCCCGGTCACGTCGCTGTTCCAGGACTTCAACCTGTTCCCGCATCTCTCGGTCGCGGAGAATGTCGGTCTCGGCCGCCATCCGGGTCTGCGTCTCAGCCAGGCCGATCGCGCGCAGGTCGCCTGGGCGCTCGGCGAAGTCGGCCTCGCCGGCTTCGAAGCGCGCTTGCCCGGCCAACTCTCCGGCGGCGAACGCCAGCGTGTGGCTCTGGCGCGCAGCCTGATCCGCCACCGTCCGGTATTGCTGCTGGACGAGCCCTTCGCCGCGCTCGGTCCCGCCTTGCGCACCGAGATGCTGGAACTGGTGGACCGCCTGCGCCAAGCGCAAGGTCTGACCGTCCTGCTGGTCACCCACGACCCGAACGAAGCGATGCGGATCGCCGGCCGCACCGCCTTTGTCGCAGAGGGCAGGGTGATCCTCTGCGACCGGACCGCAGCCGTGCTGAGCGCGCCGCTGCCGGAAATCCGCGACTATCTTGGGCCGGATTTCGCCATGCGCAAATGAGCAGGCGAAGTTGCCTTCGCCTGCCCGGGTTGCGCCTTGAACGCGAAACGCGAGTCTGTTGCCGCTAGTGGCGGCCGCCCCGGCTTCCGGCCTCGGAAGCACGCTCGCGGTCGTTCTTGAAGTTGCCGCCGCTCTGCTGGCCGCCGCGATGTCCGGCCTCGGACGCGCGCTGCGGATCGTTCTTGAAGTTGCCGCCGCTTTCGTGACCGCCCTTCGCCGAGATTTCGCGCTGCTTGTCTTCGTCCATCGAGCCGAAGCCGCGCTTGTCTTGGTTCTGTGCCATTCGGTACTCCTTCATTGTGATCCAGACGGCGATTCTTGCCGTCGTGGAATCCAATGAGATGATGGCGCAGGTGTTCCGACAAACACGCCCTCATCGAGCGCGCGCATTCGCGTTATGTGTAACAGCGAAGCGGGGCGCGATCCGCGCTCCGCTTCGCTTGAACGTGGTCAGGCGGCCTCGTGGCCGATGATCGCCTTGACTTCGAGGAAGTCGTGGATGCCCCAATCGGCATATTCGCGGCCGTTGCCCGACTGCTTGTAGCCGCCGAACGGAGCGAACGTGTCCCAGCCCGGATAGTTGATCTTCACCTGGCCTGCGCGGATCTGACGCGCGATCCGCCGGGCATGGTCGATGTCCTTTGACTCGACGTTGGCGGAGAGGCCGTAGACCGTGTCGTTGGCAATCGCGACCGCCTGCTCCTCGCTCTCGTAAGGCATGATCGAGAGGACCGGGCCGAAGATCTCCTCGCGGGCGATGGTCATGCCGTTGTTGACGTTGCCGAACACCGTCGGCCGCACGTAGTAGCCGCGGTTGAGCCCCTCGGGGCGACCGGTGCCACCGGCGACCAGGGTCGCGCCTTCCTTGATGCCGGCTTCGATCAGGCCCTGGATCTTTTTGAACTGCACTTCGCTGACCACCGGCCCGAGCATGGTGCCTTCACCCTTCGGGTCACCGACCTTGTGCTTCTCGGCGGCGGCCTTGGCGATCTTCAGCGCTTCGTCGTGGCGGGCGAGCGGCACCAGCATGCGGGTCGGCGCATTGCAGGACTGGCCGCTGTTGTTGAAGCAGCCGTAGACGCCCTTGCTGACGGCGGGTTCGAAATCGGCATCGGCCAGGATGATGTTCGGCGACTTGCCGCCCAGTTCCTGCGAGACGCGCTTCACGGTATCGGCGGCGGTCTTCGCCACGATGATGCCGGCGCGGGTCGAGCCGGTGAAGGACATCATGTCGATCCCCGGATGCGCGGCCATCACCTGGCCCACCGACGGGCCGTCGCCGCTGACCATGTTGTAGACGCCGGCCGGAACACCGGCATCGTGCATGATCTCGGAGAAGATGACGCCGGTGATCGGCGCGACCTCGCTTGGCTTCAGCACCATGGTGCAGCCGGCGGCGAGCGCCGGGCCGACCTTCACGCAGATCTGGTTCAAGGGCCAGTTCCAGGGCGTGATCAGGCCGACGACGCCGATGGCCTCGCGCACGATGCGGGTAGTGCCGCGCTGCTCCTCGAACTCCATCTTCTCGAGCGCCGTGATGGTGCTGGCGAGATGTCCCCGACCGGCGCCGGCCTGGGAATCCTTGGCCAGCTTCATCGGCGCGCCCATTTCGTCGGAGACCGCGCGGGCGAGATCTTCGACGCGCTTCTCGTAGCATTCGAGGATCCGCTTCAGCAGCTTCAGGCGCTCGGCCTTGCTGGTCTGGGAGAACGCGGGGAAGGCGGCTCTGGCCGCGGCGACCGCGCGATCGACATCCGCCGCCGAACCTGCCGCGATCTTGGTATAGACCTCTTCGGTCGCAGGGTTGACGACGTCGATCGTGCCCGGTTTCACGGGATCGACCCATGCGCCGTTGATATAGTGCTTCAGATGATTGGACATGAGGGTTTCTCGCGTTGCGTTTCGATATAGTCAGTCGGGAACAAGCTAGCATCCCGGCCGCGAGACTGCCAAGGAGCCCGATCGATGAACAATGATGACACGATTGTCATTGTCTCCGCCGTGCGCACGCCGCTCGGGCGGTTTCAAGGCGATCTCTCGGCGCTGCACGGGCCGCAGCTTGGAGCCCATGTCATCCGTGCGGCTATTGCGCGCGCCGGCCTTCCCGCCGAACGCGTCGATGAGGTGCTGATGGGCTGCGTGCTGCCGGCCGGGCAGGGACAGGCGCCGGCGCGCCAGGCCGCGCGCGGCGCCGGTCTGCCCGATGCCGTCGGCGCCACCACGGTGAACAAAGTCTGCGGCTCCGGCATGAAGGCTACGATGCTGGGCCATGACCTGATCCGCGCCGGATCGGCGGAGCTGGTGGTGAGCGGCGGCATGGAATCGATGTCCAATGCACCTTATCTGCTGGCCAAGGCGCGCGGCGGCTACCGCGTCGGCCATGACCGCATCTTCGACCACATGATGCTGGATGGCCTCGAAGATGCCTATGAGCCCGGGCGTCCGATGGGTGATTTCGGCGAGATGGCGGCGCAGGCCTTCCAGTTCACGCGCCAGGACCAGGATACCTATGCGGTCGAGACGCTGACCCGCGCGCGCAAGGCGGTCGCCGACGGCGCCTTCTCGGCGGAGATCGCGCCGGTTTCCGTGCCGGGCAAAGGCGGCGCGCGCATCGTCGACAGCGACGAACATCCGCAGAAGGTCTCGCCGGAGAAGATCCCGCAGTTGAAGCCGGCCTTCCGTGCCGACGGCACGATCACCGCCGCGAGTGCATCCGCCAATGCCGACGGAGCGGCGGCGCTGCTCCTGACGACGCGTGCGCGCGCCAGACGCGACGGATTGCCGATCCTCGCCGAGATCAAGGGCCATGCGACCCACAGCCAGGAGCCGGCGTGGTACACGACCGCGCCGATCCCGGCGATCCGCAAGCTGCTGGGAAAAGTGGGCTGGTCGGTGGCCGACGTCGATCTCTTCGAAATCAACGAGGCCTTCGCGGTCGTCGCCATGGCGGCGGCGCGCGATCTCGATATCCCACGCGAGAAGCTGAACGTGCATGGCGGCGCCTGCGCGCTCGGCCACCCGATCGGTGCCACCGGCGCGCGGCTGATCGTGACCCTGCTGCACGCGCTGGAGCGTTATGAACAGAAGCGTGGCGTCGCCGCGCTCTGCATCGGCGGCGGCGAGGCGACGGCGATCGCGATCGAACGGGTTTAGTTCGCTGGCGTTGGATGGTCCGCCTGCGCGGACCATGACGATTAAGCAGGTGAGCCCAGGAGTTACCCCTTAGCCGCCGGCTTCTTGTCGAAGACCTTGCGCAATTCGTCTTTGGCCTGTTCCAGCTTCTTGCGCTTTGCGGCGGAGAGGTTCTTGCCGGCGCGGTTGATGTAGAAGGTCAGCATGGACATGGCCGAGCGATATGGGCTCGATTTGCGCCGGTGGCTCTTTTCCGCCGAGTGCTTGATCGAGCGGGCGATCGCCGCCGGGCTCTTGGTGAAGACCTTGTCCTGAAGGGTCATCGCATCGCTGGTCTCGGTCACCCGCGCCGACCATTTGCGGCCGGTCTTTCCATGCGCGCTCTTGCGATGCGCGGTCTTGCGGCGCGCGGTCTTGTGGGCCGATTTGCGGCCTGTCTTGGACGCCGTCTTGCGCCTTGCCTGTTGTGCCATCGGCATTCTCCATCGGACGGATGGAAGGACAATGCGGGTCGGCGGTATACGTTGCGCGTTGAAACCGCGCCGTGCCCGGCCGCGTTCTGAAGGCACCATGAATACCCCCGACGTCGGAGACCTGCGCCGCAAATCCCTCCTGGGCCTGGTCCAGTTCACCGTGCTGACGATGCTGCTGGTCTTCCTGCCGGCCTGGTCGCTGGATTATTGGCAGGCTTGGCTGTTCCTCGCGGTGTTCGTGGCGGCGCTGCTCGGGTGCAACGAGTACTTCCTGCGCCGCGATCCCGCGCTGGTGCGGCGCCGGCTGCGTGTCGGCCCGACCGCCGAGGCCGAACCGGCCCAGAAGCGCATCCAGGCGATCGCCAGCGTCATGCTGGCGGCACTGTTCGTCCTCTCCGCTCTCGACCACCGCTTCGGCTGGTCCGATCTGCCGGTCTGGACGGTCATCCTCGGCGATCTCGTTGTCGTGGCCGGCCTGCTGCTCATCGCGCGCGTCTTCGTCGAGAACAGCTTTGCCGCGGCGACCGTGCAGGTGGAAGAAGGGCAGCGCGTGATCGAGACCGGCCCCTATGGACTGGTCCGCCATCCCATGTACACGGCGGCGATCGTCATGCTGGCCGGGATTCCGCCCGCCCTGGGCTCGGCCTGGGGCCTGGCGGTCGTCCCGCTCGGCATCGGCATCCTGGCCGCGCGGCTGCTCGCCGAGGAGCGGTATCTCGGAGACCGGCTTCCGGGCTACCTGGGATACCGCAGCCGGGTCCGCTGGCGCCTGCTGCCGGGTATTTGGTAGCGCGCGCTCGGCCGCCTTGACACCCATTCCGGATCAATGGCTTAATTTCGGGGTCAAGCTGTATACAGCCTGAGTCCAAGACCCGGCCGCGGCGGCTCCGATTGTGGCCGGTACGGGAAGCGGGCTAGGCTTCCGGCATCAACGCCCGATTCAACGGGCCCTAAACCTCAGGGAGAGAAACTGCATGTCATTCCGCATCGGAAACAGCCCGTCCGCTCGGCGGATTGCCGGCTTTAAATCTGCGCTTCTGGGTGCCGCTTTGTTTGCCGCGGGGGCGGTACTGGCCGTGCCGGCTTCGGCCGACGCGGTCCTGACCCGAGGCATCGGCCAGACCATCGGCACCCTCGACCCGCAGATCAACTTCCTTGCGAACGAGGGCTGGATCCAGGACGACATGTATGAGGGCTTGACCGCGACCGACGCCACGGGCGCGATCATTCCGGGCGCGGCGGAGAAATGGGAGCTGAGCGATGACGGGCTCACCTATACCTTCCACCTGCGCGACGGCCTGAAATGGTCGAACGGCGAGCCGCTGGTGGCCCAGGATTTCGTGAACGGCATCGTCCGCACCGTCGATCCGGCCACCGCCTCGGACAAGGCCTATATCTTCTGCAGCACCATCGCCATCACCGGGGTCTGCGATTTCACCGCGAAGAAGACCAGCGATCCCACTAAGCTCGGCATCAGCGCGCCTGACGCGAAGACCGTCGTGGTGAAGCTCGACAAGCCTGCGCCCTACGCGCTGATCTACTTCGCCTCCTACTACGCCTCGCCGCTGCATAAGCCGAGCTTCGACAAATTCGGCGCGGCTTTCATCAAGCCGGAGAACATCGTCTCCAACGGCGCCTATCACATGACCGAGAACGTGCCGCAGTCGCACGTCACGCTGGTGAAGAACCCGAACTATTGGGATGCCGCCAACGTCAAGATCGACAAGGTGATCTACCAGATCACCGAGGACGACAAGACCGCGGTCAAGCTGTTCAAGGCCGGCCAGCTCGACATCACCGTCGATCTCCCCAGCGACCAGATCGAGCCGCTGAAGAAGGAACTGGGCGACGAGGTCCATGTCTCGCCCTACCTGCAGACCGACTACATCAGCTTCAACATCAAGAAGCCGCCGTTCGACAACGAGAAGATCCGGCAGGCGCTTTCGACCGCGATCGACCGCGACACCCTGATCAACAAGGTGGTGAAGGGCGGCTATGTGGTGAATTGCGGCTACGTGATCCCGCTTTCCGACTATCCGGCGCCCAAGGTGCCGGAATGCGACATGAACAAGATCGAGCGCGTGGCCAAGGCGAAGGCGCTGCTTCTCGCCGGCATGGCGGAAGCCAAGGTCAAGAAGATATCGGTCACCATCGAATCCACCGATAACGAGACCGAGAAGAAGATGGCCGAGACCATCGCGCTGATGTGGAAGAAGACCCTGGGCGTCGACGCCAAGGTCAATGCCCAGGAGCACGATGCCTGGCTCGACACGTTCAACGCCATGAAGTGGGACGCCTTCAACGACGACCTGGTCGGCGACTTCGCCGGGCCGGAGAGCTTCCTCTCCTATATCGATCCGCGCGGCGGCGTTTACGGCTGGGAGAGCCAGGAATACCAGGACCTCTGGGACAAGGCGATGCTCGCCGCCGACAAGACGCAGCGCTACGCGCTGCTGGCCAAGGCCGAGAAGCTGTTCCTCGACCAGTATGTGGCCGCA
>DASZYM010000604.1:0-4370 GCA_035545355.1 Dongiaceae bacterium | reverse complement strand
TTACAACGTCATCCCCGAGCTCGCGACCTCGTGGTCGGCCTCGGCGGACAATCTCACCTGGACCTTCAAGCTGCGCCAGGGCGTGAAATTCCACAGCGGCAAGGATTTCACCGCCAAGGACGTGGTCTACACCTTCAAGCGCATGCTGGATCCGGCGCTCGGCTCGGGCGCCAAGGCGGTGCTGGAATTCCTCGATCCCGACGGCATCAAGGCGGTCGATGACTACACGGTCAGCTTCACCACCAAGAAGCCGGTGGTGCAGTTGCCGGTGCTGATCAGCAACAAGTTCGGCAACATCGTGCCCGACGGCGCGAAGCACGAGGACCTGCGCCTCCACGAGGACGGTACCGGTCCCTTCATGCAGGACCAGTTCACGCCGAACGCGCCGGTGCGCATCCTGAAGAAGAACCCGAACTACTGGGATGCCGGCAAGCCCAAGGCCGACTGCCTGAAGATCACCGTCGCGCAGGAAGCGGTGGCCGGTGTCTCGGCGATGAAGTCGGGCCAGGTCGACCTGATGCTGAACGTCGATCCCTCGGTCATCCCGGCGCTGAAGGACGATCCCAACGTCCAACTGCTGCAGACCGGCGCCTCCAACAACATGACCATCGCGATGTGGACCGATACGCCGCCCTTCGACAACGTCAAGGTGCGGCAGGCCCTGAAGATGGTGGTCGATCGCCAGGCGATGGTGAACACCGTGCTGCTGGGCTTCGGCGAAGTGGCGGCGGACAACCCGGTGCCGCTGGAGAGCCCGGCCTCCTTCACCAAGGACGCGCCGAAGCAGGATATCGAGGGCGCCAAGAAGCTGCTGGCGGAAGCCGGACATCCCGACGGGCTGAAGCTCGACCTCTACACCGCGGAGATCGTGCCCGGCGCGGTGCGCATGGCCCAGGCCTATGCGGAAATGGCGAAGCCCGCGGGCATCGACGTCAATGTCATCGTCACCCCGGCCGACAGCTATTGGGATAATGTCTGGCTGAAGAAGCCGTTCCAGAGCTCGGCCTGGTCGATGCGGCCGCCGGGAGAGGCGCTTGCGGTCGCCTATACCCAGAACTCCGCCTGGCCGGAGAGCCACTGGAAGCGGCCCGACTATGACGACATGCTGCTGAAGGCCAACACCACCGCCGACGAAGGCGAGCGCAACAAGCTCTTCCAGCAGGTCGGCAAGACGATGACGGACGAGGGCGGCGAGATCATCCCGATGTTCGTGCATCAGGTGCTGGCCCTGAGGAAAGGCTGCACCGGCTACACGCCGCGGGCCCAGAACTTCAATCTGAACTTTGAAGATCTGAGCTGCAGCAAGTAGCATTGGCTGAAGCGGGCGCCGGTCGCGGGCGTGAAGCCCGGACCGGCGCCTTTTCGTCGTTGGGAGGTAGGCGTTGCCCCTGCTGAAGCTCATCGCCGGACGCGTGCTGTTCGCGGCGCTGACCCTGCTGATCGTCTCGCTGCTGGTCTTCGCGGCGATGGAGGTGCTGCCGGGGGATGTCGCGAGCCGCATCCTGGGGCGCGACGCGACGCCGGAGACCCTGGCGGCGCTGCGGCTGAAGCTCGGCCTCGATGCGCCGGCGGTGGTGCGCTACTTCCATTGGCTGGGCGGCCTGCTGACCGGCGATCTCGGCCGCTCGCCGATCTCCGACCGGCCGGTGATGGAGATCATCGGCCCCAGGATCTGGAACACGATCCTGCTCTCGCTCTATGCCTTCGTGCTCTATGTGCCGCTGACGGTGATCCCGGCGCTGCTGCAGGCGATCCGCCGCGACAAGCCGCTGGACCATGCGCTCTCGGTCGTGACCCTGGTGCTGCTGTCGATGCCGGATTTCCTGCTGGCGACCATCCTGCTCTTCACCTTCGTCGTGGTGTTCCCGCTGCTCCCGGCGATGTCGATGGTGGATGAAAGCTCGACCTGGCTCGATTATCTGCGGGCGACCACCCTGCCGGCGCTGACCCTGGCGATCGTGATGGCGGTCTATGCGGTCCGCATGCTGCGCGACAATCTGATCGAGGTGCTGGATGCCGATTTCGTGCGCATGGCGGAGCTCAAGGGCCTGAGCCCGCGCCGCGTGCTGGTGCGCCATGCTTTGCCCAATGCGCTGATCCCGACCTTGAACGTGACGGCGCTCAACCTCGCCTATCTGGTCGGCGGCGTGGTGGTGGTGGAGAAGGTGTTCTCCTATCCCGGCTTCGGCGGCCTGCTGGTGGACTCGCTGCAATTGCGCGACCTGCCGGTGATCGAGGGCACGGTGATGATCGCGGCCCTGGTCTATGTGGGGGCGAACCTGGTGGCCGACATCGCCTCGGTCCTGCTCAATCCGAGGCTGAGAGCGGCATGACCAGCGAGCCGATCACCATCGCCGCGCCCAAGCCGGAGCGGGTCCGGCTGGGTTCGCTCTGGCGGCAGACGCCGTGGAGCTTCCGCATCGGGCTCGGCATCCTGATCGTGCATGTCGTGGTCGCCGTGACCGGGCCGTTCTGGATGCCCTATGGCTATGGCCAGCTCGGCGCCGGCATTCCGCTCTCCGGCATGAGCTGGGCGCATCCGTTCGGCATCGACCAACTCGGCCGCGACGTGTTCAGCCGCGTGGTCTATGGCGCGCATATCGAGATCCTGCTGGCGCTGTCCGGTACGGCTCTCGGCCTCGTCGTCGGCGCCAGCCTGGGCCTGCTTTCGGGCTATCTCGGCGGCTGGTTCGACCTGGTGCTGCAGCGCCTGCTGGAAGCGCTGATCAGCATCCCGTTCCTGGTGCTGGCGCTGATCGCCATCGCGGCGGCGGGACCGGAATCGGCCGGCAATCCGGTGCTGGTCGTGCTGGTGGTGGCGCTGGTCTATGCGCCGCGCACCGCCCGGATCGCCCGGGCAGCGGCGATCGAGATCGCGACCCGCGACTATGTGACGGTGGCGCGGCTGCGCGGCGAGAGCGCCTGGTCGGTGGTGCGCCGTGAGCTGCTGCCGAACGCGACCGGCGTGCTGCTGGTCGAGTTCGCGCTGCGCGCCGGCTATGCGCCGGTGCTGATCGGCTCGCTGGGCTTCCTCGGCTTCGGCATGCGGCCGCCGACGCCGGAATGGGGGCTGATGATCAGCGAGAACCGCGCCCTCATCATCATCACGCCGGTGACCGTGCTGGGGCCGGGCCTGTCCTTGGCCTCGCTGGTGATCGGGCTCAACATGTTCACCGAAGGCTTCGCCCGCATCCTCGGCCGCACCGTGAAACTGGGGAATCAATGAGCGCACCGCAGCACGTCCCGCTGGTCGAGGTGCGGAATCTCAGCGTCGCCTATCGCCGCGGCGAAGGCTGGTCGCGCGTGGTCGATGACGTGAGCTTCGCCATAACGCCGGGCGAGGTGTTCGGCCTGGTCGGCGAATCCGGCTGCGGCAAGTCGACCATCGCGCTGCAGCTCCTCGGCTATCGGCATCCGAGCCTGAAGGTAGAAAGCGGCAGCGTGCTGTTCAGGGGCGAGGCGGTGACCGGCCTGTCCCGCGCCGGCCTCGACAAGCTGCGCGGCGACCGGATCGCCTTCGTGCCGCAGAATCCGACCACCGCGCTCAATCCCGGCATCCGCATCGGCGCGCAGCTCGCCGAGCCGATCCTGGCGCATCATCGCGCCGAAGCCGCCGATGCACGGCATCGCCGGATGACCGAGACCCTGGCGCTGGTCGGTCTGCCCTCGGACCGGGCGTTCCTGCGGCGCTATCCGCATCAGCTTTCCGGCGGACAGCAGCAGCGCATCTGCATCGCCATGGCCCTGGCCTGCGATCCCGACCTGCTCGTGCTGGACGAGCCCACGACCGGCCTGGATGTGACGACCCAGGAGCAGATCCTGTTCCTGTTGAACCAGGTGCGGGCGCGGATCGGGCTCGCCATGCTCTATGTGACGCACGACTTGGCGTTGTTGTCGCAGATCGCCGACCGGATCGGCGTCATGTATGCCGGACATATGGTCGAATACGCGCCGACCCGCGAGATATTCCTCGCGCCGAAGCACCCCTAGACCCAGGGCCTGATCGCCTCGATCCCCGGCATCGCGGCGGCGGCGCGGCCCTTGCACGGCCTGCTGCGGCGGCAGGAGCTGCCGGCCGGCTGTCCCTTCGCGCCGCGCTGCGATTACGCGACCGAGCGCTGCATCGCCGAGCCGCAGCTTCTAGCGCCGGTCGATGCGACGAGCGCGGTCGCCTGCTGGCGCTGGCGCGAGATCGTGCCGGAACGCGGCACGGCGGAGGCCGCGGCCGCGAGCCACGCGCGGCCGGGCGTGCCGGTCCTGTCGCTCGACGGCGTCGACGTGGTCTATGGCAGCGGGTCGCATCGCTTCCTCGCGGCCCACGACGTGTCCTTCGACATCGCCGAGGGCGAGGTCTTCGCTTTGGTCGGCGA
>DASZYM010000603.1:0-5494 GCA_035545355.1 Dongiaceae bacterium | reverse complement strand
CGCAGCACGATGTTCTTGTGCACGCGCTCGCGGCGCAGATCGAGGAAGCGGTAGCGCAGGCGGATGTCCTCGCCGGAATCCTCGTCGCTGTTGACCTGCAGCGGCAGCATCTCGGCGGCGGATTGGAGCTGGAACTCCTGGATCTGGATCTCGATCTCGCCGGTCGGGAGCTTCGGGTTCACGGTCTCGGGCGTGCGCTTCACCACCTTGCCGGTGATGGTGACGACGCTCTCGAGCCGGACCGGCTCGGCGGTGGCGAAGAGCGGGCTGGAAATGTCGAGCACGCACTGCACCAGGCCGTAATGGTCCCGGAGATCGATGAACAGCAGGTTGCCGTGGTCGCGCTTGCGATGCACCCAGCCGGAGACCCGGACGACCTGGCCCGAATCGGCCGCGCGCAACGCGCCGCAGGTATGGGTGCGGTAGGGATGCATGGGTCTCGGTCCTTCTGTGAAATCGCCCGGATTTGCGCCGCAAAAGGCACTGAGAACCGCGGTTTGTCAAGGGTTTCGGCCTTTTGGACAGAGCTGTCCGATCGGGCTTTCGGCCGGCCCGTGCAGTTGGCTTCCGGCCCCGGCTAAAAGCCTGCTATAGCTTCGTTATGAATGTTCCACATAAGCCCCATATCGCGGGCCTGATCGCCGATTCCGCCGGTCTCGCCGCCTTCTGCCATCGGCTCGCCGCCGAGCCCTTCATCACCATCGACACCGAGTTCCTGCGCGACAAGACGTTCTGGCCGCAGCTCTGCCTGATCCAGCTCGCCTCGCCCCAGGAGGCCGCGGCGGTCGATGCGCTGGTGGACGGGCTCGACCTCTCGCCGCTGATCGAGCTGCTGAAGAACCGCGCGGTGGTGAAGGTGTTCCACGCCGCGCGGCAGGACCTCGAAATCTTCTATCACATGATGGGCGAGGTCCCCGCCCCGATCGCCGACACCCAGGTCATGGCCATGGCCTGCGGCTTCGGCGATTCCGCGAGCTACGAGACGCTGAGCGGCAAGCTGGCCAATGCGCGCGTCGATAAGCTCTCGCGCTTCACCGACTGGTCGCACCGGCCGCTGACCGACCGGCAGTTGGATTACGCGCTGGCCGACGTGACGCATCTGCAGATCATCTACGCCAAGCTGAAGAAGAAGCTGGAGCAGACCGGGCGGTCGGGCTGGCTGGCCGACGAGATGGCGATCCTCGAAGACCCGAAGACCTACCAGGTCAATCCCGAGCTGGCCTGGCGCCGCCTGAAGACCCGCTCGGACAAACCGCGGTTCCTCGCGGTCCTGCGCGAGATCGCCGCCTGGCGCGAGCGCGAGGCGCAGACCCGCGATCTGCCGCGCAGCCGCCTGCTGAAGGACGAGACCCTGGTCGAGATCGCCGCGCATCCGCCGAAGGATGCCGACGCGCTCGGGCGATGCCGCGGGCTTTCCAGGAATTTCGCCGAAGGGCGCATGGGCGAGGCGATCCTGGAGGCGGTGCGCCGCGGCCTCGCTTTGCCGGAGAGCGAGGCGCCGAAGATGGAGGCGCGCGCCGAAGTGCCGCCGGGACTGGGCCCGCTGATCGAGCTGCTGCGCGTGCTGCTGAAGACCCGCTGCGACCAGCATGAAGTGGCGCAGAAGCTGGTGGCGAGCGGCGGCGACCTGGAGCTGATCGCGGCCCAGGACGATGCCGACGTGCCCGCGCTCGCCGGCTGGCGCCGCGAAATGTTCGGCGAGGAAGCGTTGAAGCTCAAGCACGGCAAGCTGGCTTTGACCGCGGCCGGCAAGCGCGTGAAGGTCATCGAGGTCTGACCTTGGAGGACGGTGCCTCGGCCGCTGCCACCGCACCGCGTCCCTTTTCCATCGCCACGACCTGGCCGCCCGTCGCCGCCATCGCCGCCGCGGCGATCCTGCTGCTCGCTCTGGTGCTGCGCATCCTTTGCGCGCGCGGCCAGCTCTGGCTCGACGAGCTCTGGAGCCTGAAGCTGATCGACGAGATGCGGGCCCGTCACGACCTGCTCTGGGGCCTGCCGCTCGACAACAACCACTATCTCAACACGCTCTACCTCGCGGCGGTCGGCGCCGACGCACCGATCCTCGTGCAGCGCGGATTCTCGATCCTGCTCGGCGTGCTGACCGTGCTGGCGGCCGGCATCGCCGCGCGGCGCGCCGGCCTGGTCGCGGCGCTGACCGCCATGGCGTTCTTCGCGATCAGCTATCCGATGGTCAATTACGGATCCGAGGCGCGCGGCTATGCCGGGCTGATCCTGGCGACGCTCTGCGCGATCCTGCTGACGGAGAGTGCGGCCGCCGGATCGAAGCGCGATCGGCTCAAGCTCGGCATCGCCAATCTCGCCGGCGTGCTGTTCCAGCCGATCATGCTGGGCGAGATCGCCTGCCTGATGGGCTGGGCCGCCTGGCTCCGCCGGCCGGCGGGACCGGCGACGCCGCGCGCCGTCGCCGCCGCCGGGTTCGCGGCCCTCGAGACGTTCCTATGGACCGTGCGGCTGCTCTTGCCGGTCGGCGCGATCATGACCATCGCCATCATGCATGTCGGCGGCTACGTGGTCGCCGCGCGGATCCCCTTCTCCGTCGGAAGCTTCGTCGAAGGCTACGGGGGGCTGCTGAACCTGCTCCTCGGCCTCCCCGATACCGTGCCGATCTGGACCGGGCCGTGCATCGCCGCGATCGCGATGGCGATGATCGCAAACCTGGCGCGCGGCGACCGCGACCATCGCCTCAGCCTCTATGTCTTCCACATCGTCGGATTGCCGCTGGCGATGTTCGTCGCGGAGCTGCCGAACGCGCTCTATCCCCGCTACTACCTCGCGTCCGGCATCGTGTTCCTGCTGCTGCTGGCCGACCTGTTCGGCCGCATCTGGCAGCAAGGCGGCGCGGCGCGCATCGTGGCGATCCTGTTGGCGGCGGCCCTCGTCTTCGGCAATGCGGTCCATGTCGCGCGGCTGGCCGAGAACGGCCGCGACCAGACCGCGGCGATGATGCATCTGATCGGCGATGCCGGGCCGGCCTTGGTTACCAGCGACCAGGACGCACGCAATCGCCCGGTGATCGACTATGCCGCGCGACGGCTGAACTTGCCGGTCACCTATGTCCCGGCGGACCGGATCTGCGCGCAGAAGCCGACCTGGATGGTCTCGAGCTGGCCCGAGCAGCAGATACCCGAGCGGCTCGACACCGCGGGCAGGACCGCTTGCAGCATCGTCTTCAAGAAGGTCGCGACCTTCCCACAATGGGGATTGTCGGGCCTGCCTTGGACGGTCTATCGCGCGGAATAGGGGCCGCGTCAGCCGATCGCGGTCGGCAGGCCGAAGGCGCGGCCGACGGCGTCGAGCCGGCGCTGCACCGCCTCGCCGAACAGGGTCTCGCCCCCCTTCGGGAGATGCAGCATCAGCTTGCCGCCGGTCCGCTCGATCGCGGTCAGGCCGAGCATGTGCGGCGTGCCGCCGCTCAGCGAATAGGCGAGGCGGATCGTGGTGCCGACGCGCTGCGCAAAGGCGATGTCTTCTTCTTCCAGCAGCGTCCGGACCGGATCGATGAACGGCGCATCCGCCGCGCCGCCATAGCGGATGGCGAGGATCAGCGCGACCGTCACGCGCTCGGAATGGGTGATGCCGGCGACCGGCAGGCGCAGGGCGCGGGTGAAGGCATGTTCCGGGCGGTAGTCCGGATGCTCGCGCCAGGCGATGTCGGAGAGCAGGCACGCGGCCTCGCGCAGCCGCGCCCGCGCATGGCCCTCGCTGCGGAACAACGGCATGATCCAGTCGTCGAGCTGGTCGCTGACCGAGCCGAAGCGGCCGTCGGCGCCGGCGAGATCGGCGCAGCCGACCAGCAGCGGGTCGGCGGCCTGCGCCTCGGCGTCGAGCGTGCTGTAGAGGAAGCCCTCACGCAATCCATAGGCCGAGAACAGGATCATCTGCGGCTTGGCGATCTTGAGCAGGCGTTCCAGCACCAGCACGCCGAGCGGCAGGGTCTCCAGGCGCCGCCGCGAGATGCCTTCGATCTCGCCGAGCGACTTCTTGCCGAGGCGGCTGATCAGCTTGGCGAGGTCTTCCGCCTCGCGGCGCTGCATGCGGTATTCGTGGATCACCCGCAGCGGATATTCGGTCGCCTCCATGTGGATGCGGGCGAAGCTGCGCCAGGCGCCGCCCACCGGATAGAGCGTGCGGCCCTTGATGTCGGCGAGCCATTCCAGCTTCTCGAACTGCTTGTCGACCAGGCGCTGCACGTCGTCGAGATCGCCGCCGGTGGCCTCCATCAGGCGCAAAGGCCCCAAAGGCAGCGTGACGTGGCGGCCGATCTTGCCCTTGTTGACCGCGACCAGCTCCAGGCTGCCGCCGCCGAGATCGCCCATCAGCCCGTCGGCCTCCGGCACGCCGGCGATGACGCCGAGCGCGGAGAGCTGCGCCTCGTCCTCGCCGGTGACGATACGGACCTTGCGGCCGGTCTTCTTCTCGATCTCGGCCGCGAACTGCTTGCCGTCGCCGGCATCGCGGACCGCCGCGGTCGCCAGCAGGTCGATGTTCTCGACGCCCATCGCCTCCGCCATGGTGACGAATCGGGCGATGTTGATCAGCGCGGAGCGCACCCCTTCCGGGTTGAGCTTGCCGCTCTTCTCCAGGCCGCGGCCGAGACCCGGCAGCGCCTTCTCGTTGAAGACCGGAACCGGGCAGCGCGAGCGCTTGTCGAAGACGACGAGTCGAAGGGAGTTCGATCCGATATCGATCACGGCCACACGGCCGGGCCGGGCAGCCCGCGCAGCGGCCGCGGCCTTGCGCAGCGATGCGGTCACGCTTCAACCCCTACTTCGATTCCGATGGGCCGTCAGGACTTCTGCAGATCGAGGGTCGGAAACTTCTTCTGCTTCTTAAGCGCGGAGCCGCGGCCTGACAAGCTCGGATTGGTCATGAAGTAGGTGTGAGCGCTGAAGCCCTCCTTGCCTTCGATCGGACGCAGGCGGTGATAGACGCCGTCCTGGTCCATTTCCCAGCTTTGCAGGTTGTCCTTCAGGTTGGCGACCATGATCTGGTCGAGGATCTGCTGATGCACGGTCGGATTCTCGATCGGCACCAGGAGCTCCAGGCGGCGGTCGAGATTGCGCGGCATCCAGTCGGCCGACGAGATGAAGACCTTCGCGTTGCGCGAGGGCAAGGGATAGCCCGAGCCGAAGCAGACGATGCGCGAATGCTCGAGGAAGCGGCCGATGATCGACTTGACGCGGATGTTCTCCGACATGCCCTTCACGCCGGGGCGCAGGCAGCAGATGCCGCGCACCACGAGGTAGATCTTCACGCCGGCATTGCTGGCGCGGTAGAGCGCGTCGATGATGCCGGGATCGACCAGCGAGTTGACCTTGCCCCAGATGGTCGCGGGCCGGCCCGCCTTGGCATGCTCGATCTCGTCGTCGATCAGCTTCAGCAGGTTGGGGCGCAAGGTGAGCGGCGCGAACGAGACCTTCTCGGTGCGCTCCGGCCGCGCATAGCCGGTCATGTAGTTGAAGATCCGCGCGGC
>DASZYM010000602.1:0-4788 GCA_035545355.1 Dongiaceae bacterium | reverse complement strand
TCCGGCTCGGCGCGGGTCTGCATCGACTTCACGTCGGAGCCGGCATTGGGCTCGGTGATGCCGAGGCATTCGATGCGCTCGCCGCGGATGGTCGGCAGGAGATAGCGCTGCTTCTGCTCCTCGTTGCAGGCCCGCAGGATGTTGCTCGGCCGATGCACGGCGTATTGCAACGCGAAGCTGGTGCGGCCGAGCTCGCGCTCGAACAAAGTGAAGGTCAGGTGGTCGAGGCCGCCGCCGCCGAGCTCCTCCGGCATGTTCGCGGCATAGAGGCCGGCCTTCTGCGCGCGTTCGTGGATCTGCCGGATCAGCTCCGGGCGGACGGTGTCGGTCTTCTCGACCTCGTTCTCATAGGGGACGAGCTCCGCATCGACGAAGGCGCGGACCGTGTCCACCAGCATGCGCTGTTCTTCGGTGAGGCCGAAATCCATCGTCGCTCTCTCCCAGTCGGACCCCCACCCTAACCCGCCCCCGAATCGGGGGAGGGGACTGCATCGCGTTCTTTCTTCTCCCTCCCCCGATCCGGGGGAGGGCAGGGGTGGGGGTATGTCTAGCTCTTCTGTGGCAATCCTATTGCGCGGCCGGCATTCTTGTGGCGCGGCAGGTCCACATGTTCGCCGGCGATCGCTTCGATCCTGGCCAGCACGTTCGGCAGGAACGGCGCCGATTTCGGGCCGCTCATGTCGATGTTCATCAGCATCTGCTCGTTGGTCGCAACGGGCTCGGTCTCGGCGCCGCGATACATGGTGTGGAAGATGTGCAGGCGCTTGGCGTCGTGGCCGAGGATCTGGGTCTCGATCCGAACCTCGGTGCCGCCCTTCACCTCGAGCAGGTAGTTGGTGTGCATCTCCAGGGTGAAGAGCGTGTTCCCGGTCGCCTCGCGCTCCTTCGGGCCGAGGCCGATATAGGCCATGAGCGCGGTGGTCGCGTCGCTGAAGATCACCGTGTAATAGCCGTCGTTCAGGTGGTTGTTGTAATCCACCCAACCCGGCTGCACGACGGCACGATGGAGCGTGAGAGGCGCGGCGGTCATTGCCGGATCATCCGTCGAGCGAGGCGGGCGGGCGATACGGCTGCATCAACCCTCTCTCTCACTCTCCCCCAATCTTGGGGGAGAGAAGAAGGAGAGAGCCGTCGCTCCAGGATGCAGTCGGCCTGCCGTATCATTTGAGACGCGCTCGTTCTGGTCCCCTCCCCCAAGATTCGGGGAGGGCGGAGGGAGAGGGTTGATGCAGCCGTGATCGTGCTGGTTTTGCAGACAGGACGATCCAGCGCGTGATCCCTCACCATCGACACGTCAGTCCTCGTACTTCCAGCCGTGGCGGGCCTTGGCGTTGGTGATGGCGCCGATCACGTCGATGATGCAGTCGTCGCGCAGGCGCTCCAACTCCTTGATCGAATGCGTGCCGGCCTGCTTCTCGGTGCCGTCCACGATCTTGTCGATGATCGAATCCGTGAGCTTGGGCGCCTTGAGATGCGTCCAGGGCAGGTCCAAAGCCGGGCCGAACTGCTCCAGGAAGTGGCGCATGCCGGCATCGCCGCCGGCCATGTGATAGATCATGTACATGCCGAAGAACGACCAGCGGATACCGAAGCCGAAGCGGATCGCGTCGTCCAGCTCGCCGGTGGTGCAGTAATCGTCGTTGATCATGTGCATGCCTTCGCGCCAGACCGCCTCCAGCAGGCGGTCGGCGAGGAAGCCCGGGACCTCCTTGCGCACATGGAGCGGCCGCATGCCGAGCGACTTGTAGAAGGCGATCGCGATCTGCTTGGCCTCGTCCGTGGTCCACTTGCTGCCGCAGACCTCGACCAGCGGCAGGAGATAGACCGGGTTGAACGGATGCCCGACCAGGCAGCGTTCCGGGTTTTTTGCCTCTTTATAGAAATCGGAGGGGAGCAGGCCCGAGGTGGAAGAGCCGAAGACCGCGCCGGGCTTTGCCGCCGCGGTCGCCTGGCGGTGCATCTTCACCTTCAGCTCTTCGTTCTCCGGCGCGCTCTCCTGGACGAAGTCGGCATCCTTGACCGCGTCTTCCATGGTGGAGACGAACTTCAGCCGGTCCTGCGAGGCGCCGGGCTTCAACCCGACCTTGGTCAGCGCCGGCCAGGCATTGGCGACATTGGCGCGCAAGGTCTTCTCGCCGGTCTTGCCGGGATCCCAGGCCACCACGTCGAGGCCGTTGGCGAGACAGCGCGAAGCCCAGCCGCTGCCGATGACGCCGGCGCCGAGGATGCCGACGGTCTTGATCTTGTCTGCTGCAATCAAAGCCATGATGCGAACCTCAGTTGCGGGCCTTCAGGCCCAGCTTCTTGCGACCTTCGGCCGGGGTGAGCGGGCGGGCGCCGAGCCGCGCGATGATCTCGCAGGCGCGTTCGGTCAGCGAGCCGTTGGAGGCATGGACGCCCTTGTCCAGCCAGATGTTGTCCTCCAGGCCGACGCGCACGTTGCCGCCGAGCAGCATCGCTTGCGCCACCATCGGCATCTGCATGCGGCCGATGCCGAAGCCGGCCCAAAGCGCGCCCTCCGGCAGGTTGTCGACCATCGCCTTCATGGTCGTGGTGTCGGCCGGCGCGCCCCAGGGAATGCCGAGGCAGAGCTGGAAGAGCGGGGCGCCCTCGAACAGGCCTTCCTTCACCATCTGCTTGGCGAACCAGAGATGGCCGGTATCGAAGATCTCGAGCTCCGGCTTCACGCCGAGCTCCTTCACCTTCTTGGCGCCGGCGCGCAGCATGTTCGGGGTCGAGATGTAGGTGTAATCGCCGTCGCCGAAATTGAGCGTGCCGCAATCGAGGGTGCACATCTCCGGCAGCAACTCCTCGACATGGGCGAGGCGGGTGAGGGGGCCCACCAGGTCGGTCGCCTTGCCGAACTTGAACGGCTCCTCGGCGCTGCCGATCTCGAGATCGCCGCCCATGCCGGCGGTCAGGTTGATGATGATGTCGGTGCCCGAGGAGCGGATCCGATCGACCACCTCCTTATAGAGATGCACGTCGCGGGTGCCCTTGCCGGTCTGCGGGTCGCGGACATGGCAATGCGCGACGGTGGCGCCGGCCTTGGCGGCCTCGATCGCCGCGTCGGCGATCTGCTTCGGCGTCACCGGGATGGCCGGATGCTTGCCGACGGTGTCGCCGGCACCGGTCACGGCGCAGGTCACGATGACTTCGTAATTCATGAATCCCTCCCATTGGAATCTTGCGGGATGCTCTGCCTCGGCATGCTCCCCGGTTTGAGGATTCCCGACAAGCCATTGTCGGTTTTCGCCGGGTCATTTTCGCTTCGGCCGTCGCGTCCGTTTTGACCGGGCAGGGCCGCGATAGAGCGCCGGCGCCGCGCCGAGGCCCGCCGGCCGCCCGGTGATCGGGTCGCTGGAGAGCAACAGGTCGGCGCCGGCTTCCAGGACCGCGCTGCGGGTGAGGCCGCGGCGCTCGGCATAGGCATCGATCGCGCGGAGCTTGTTGGAATCCAGGCTCACATTGATCCGTTCGGGCCGGCCGAGAGGCGGGCGCGCGACGATCAGCGTGGCGATCGCGTCTCGCCAATTGACCGCGTTCTCCCGGGCGAAGGCCTTGTCCGCGTGGATCGCCTCCAAGGGACGCTGCAGCGGGATGGGGTCGCCGTGCGCGACCATGGAGGCGATCCAGCCCGAAAGCGCGTCCGCGGCCATGGCCTGGGCGTCCGCCAGGTCATCGCCCTGCGTCACGCATCCCGGCAGATCGGGAAAGAAGACCGAATAGCCTCCGTCGTCCCGATCGGGAACCAGGATCGCGATGTAACTCGATATCGGTTTCCGCGCCATCGCCCGTCCGTCTGTCTGTCCTAGGGGAGCAACCCGGCCTGTTTCAGGATGGCACCCTGCGCCCCGCGCTTCAGCGTCTTGCGAGGATGCGGCACCACGACCGATCCGCGCCGGGTCGGGTGACGAAATATGTGTTGGCTGCCGGAGACGTGATCCGGGAGCCAGCCCTCGGCTTCGAGCTTCCGGATGATCTCCCGGCTGCTGAAATTTCTCGTCATGCGGAGATTGCGGTTCGGCTGGCCGGATTTGCAGGCCGATCCGCGCCGTTGCGCGACGTGTGTATAAAACTACACACGCAAAATCATCGCAACGCCGGCATGATCCCGGCCTCGACGCGGCGGCGTTCGCCCGACGGCGCCTTGCCGGTCCAGGCGTGGTAGGAGCGGGAGAAATGCGCGGCCGAGCCGAAGCCGCAGGCGACCGCGATCTCGACCACCGGCAGGTCGGTGTATTGCAGCAGCGCCCGCGCCCGCTGCAGGCGGAGATCGAGGTAGTAGCGCCGCGGCGTCATGCCGAAATGCTTGTGGAACAGGCGCTCGAGCTGGCGCAGCGACAGGCCGGCGGCCTCCGCCAGGCGCTCGGCATCCAGCGGGTCCTCGAGATTGGCTTCCATCAAGCCGATGGCGCGGGCGAGGCCGGCATGGCTGATGCCCTGGCGCACCCGAGGCTCCATGCGCTGGGCGTTCTGCGGATCGCGGATCTGGGCATGGATGAACTGCTCGGAGACGGCGGTCGCCAGGCGATGGCCATGCTGCACCGAAATGAGATGCAGCATCATGTCCAGCGCCGCGGTCCCGCCGGCACAGGTCAGCCGGTTGCGGTCGATGATGAAGAGCGCGTTCTCGACCTCGACCTTGGGGAAGGCCTCGCGGAAACTGTCGAGGCTCTCCCAATGCGTGGTCGCGCGATAGCCGTCGAGCAGGCCGGCGCGCGCCAGGATGAAGCTGCCGGTATCCATGGCGCCGAGATCGGCCCCGGCGCCGCCGAGCTTCAGCAG
>DASZYM010000601.1:0-4323 GCA_035545355.1 Dongiaceae bacterium | reverse complement strand
CGGGATCCCGGTCAGGCGCTGCTGGGTCATCACCCGCCGCGCGGTGCGGTTCCAGTCGATCTCCGGCACCCGATAGGTCGGATCGCCGGCGAAGTTCTCGCGCAGCTCCGCCGCCGAGGCGGCTTCCAGGCGCAGGTCCATCTCGACCCGCACCGTGGCGGCGAAGGTCTTCACCACCTCGACCGGCTTCAACCGGCGCAGGCGCGGCTGCGTGCGCTCGATGACCTCGGCGATCCACAGCAGCAGATCGATGTCGCGGGCGAAGGCGAGCTCGATATCGGGCCGCAGCACCTTGACCGCGACCAGTCGGCCTTCCGGATGCTGGTCGTCGGGCATCGTGACGGCGAAATGCACCTGGCTGATCGAGGCCGCGGAGACCGGCGTGTCGTCGAAGCGCAGATAAAGCTGCTCGACCGGGCTGCCGAGCTCCGCCTCGATCGTGCTCCTGGCCTCGAAGGCGCTGAAATGCGGAAGCTGGTCCTGCAGCTTGGCGAGATCGGCGGCGACCTCTTCGCCCAGCAGGTCCGAGCGGGTCGAGAGCACCTGGCCGAACTTGATGAAAGCGGGCCCGAGCTCGCTCAGCGCATTGGCCAGGCGTTCGCCGGGACGGAGATCGCCGACCCTGCGGCCGAACATCACCCGGATCAGGAACAGCACCAGCGGCGTCAGTCCGGCGCCGGCTAGCGCCTCCTCGAACGGCGCCAGCGCGCCGTGGCGCGCCGCGCTGCGCGCCATCTGGAACAGGCGGTAGAGGGATCGGAGCGCGCGCAGCATTCAGATCCGCCAGCCCGAATGCAAAGCCGCGATGCCGGCGGAAAGATTGCGATAGCTGACCTGGCGGAAGCCGGCCTCGGCGATCATGCCGGCCAGGCGGTCCTGGGTCGGGAAGCGGCGGATCGATTCCACCAGGTACTGATAGGAATCGCGGTCGTTCGCCACGTGCTGCCCGAGCCAGGGCAGCACCTTGAACGAGTAGAGATCGTAGAGCTTCGCCAAAGCCGGCACGGCCACATGCGAGAATTCCAGGCACAGGAACCGGCCGCCGGGCCGCAGCACGCGATAGGCCTCGTTCAATGCCTTCTGCTGGTCGGCGACGTTCCTGAGGCCGAAGGAGATCGTATAGGCGTCGAACTGCATCTCGCCGAGCGGCAGGGCCTCGGCATTGCCGGAGACCCAGTCGATGCCGGAAAGGATGCCGCGGTCGATCGCCCGGTCGCGGCCGGCGGAAAGCATTTCCGGCGTCAGGTCGCAGATGGTGATCGCCGCATCCGGCGCCCGTTCGCGGATCCGGAAGGAGATATCGCCGGTGCCGCCCGCCACGTCCAGGAAGCGCTGCCCGTTGCGCGGATCGAGCCAGTCGATCATCGCGCTCTTCCACAGGCGATGGATGCCGCCCGACATCAGGTCGTTCATCAGGTCGTAGCGGCCGGCGACCGAGGAGAAGACCGCGCGCACCAGCTCGGTCTTCTGCGCCGCGTCGACTCGGCGGAAGCCGAACCAGCTCTCGCCGCTGCCGGCGTCTGGCGCGTGTTCCTGGGGATTTTCCGAGGGATTTGCCATGGGGCCGGACAATAGCGGGATAGGCCAGGGGTGGCTAGGGTTGCGGCCTGCTGACGCTTCCTGACGCCGGCCCGGTGTAAGCACGCCCCCTTGGAGGCCGCCCGCCGCCGGGTTAAGCATCAAGCGCGGCTCATTCGGATCGAGGTCCCATGCCCGAGCTTCCTGAAGTCGAAACCGTCGCCCGCGGCCTGGCCAGGCGACTCGAGGGCCGTCGGCTGGTGAAGGTCGAGACCCGGCGCGGCGATCTGCGCTGGCCCTTTCCGAAAGGCTTCGCCAAGCGCCTGACCGGGCGGCGGGTCGACAAGGTGCGGCGCTGCGCGAAATACATCGTGGCCGAGCTCGACGACGGCAATGCCCTGCTCGCCCATCTCGGCATGAGCGGGCGCATGCTGCTCTCCAAGGGCATGCCCGCGCTCGAGACCCATGACCATGTGATCTTCGAGACCGACGAGGGCTGGGTGCTGCGCTTCAACGACGCGCGGCGCTTCGGCATGATGGACATCGTCGCCACCGACAAGCTGGAGCGGCACAAGCTGATCAAGGGCATCGGCCCGGAGCCGCTCGGCAACGATTTCAACGGCCCGGTCCTGGCCGCGGCATTGAAGGGCAAGAAGACCTCGATCAAGGCGGCGATCCTGGACCAGAAGGTGGTCGCGGGTGTCGGCAACATCTATGCCTCCGAGGCGCTCTACCGCGCGCGCATCAGTCCCAAGCGCCTGGCCTATACCGTGCAGGGCGACCGCGCTGAGAAGCTCGCGCACGCAATCAAGGTGGTGCTGAACGAGGCGGTTGCCGCCGGCGGCTCGTCCTTGCGCGACTACGTGCAGGCCGACGGCGAGCTCGGCTATTTCCAGCACAAATGGCGGGTCTACGAGAAGGAAGGGCAGGACTGCCCGGATTGCGCCGGCAAGGTGCGGCGCATCGTCCAGGGCGGGCGCAGCACCTTCTATTGTCCGTCCTGCCAGCGGTGACCATGTGAATCGGGACGTCGTCTTCAAAGGCGCAGCATGAAGCAGGACTCGACGGCAGAGGTCATCGACTGGCTGGTGCAGCAGAGCCTGCGCGGCGCCGACGAAGGCACGCTGCTCCAAGGCGTCTGCGATGCCTTGGTCGAGGGCGGCATGCCGCTGATGCGGGTCATGGTGGGCTCCGGCCTGCTGCATCCGACCATCGATTCCCGCGTCTATCTCTGGCGGCGCGGCGACAAGGTCTCCGGCGAGGATTTCATCCGCGACGCCACCGATGCCGAGGAATGGGAGCACAGCCCGTTCAAATACCTGGTCGAGAGCAATGCCAATTCGATGCGTCGGCAGCTCGCCGGCGACTACCAGGTCGGCGAGTTCCCGCTGCTCGACCGGCTGAAGACCGAGGGTGGAACCGACTACTTCGCCATGGTCACCCGCAACGCGGATCCCGCGGTCAGCTATCGCATCGGCCATTCCGTCTCCTCCTGGACCATGGACCGGCCGGGCGGCTACAGCGACGTCGACCTCGTCGCGCTGGAGCGGGTCGCCCTGGCCTTCGCGCTCGGCTATCAGACCCGCGCGATGCACGGCACGATCCGCACCTTGCTGGAGACCTATCTCGGCCGCGGCGCCGCGCATCGCGTGATGAACGGCAACATCGTGCGCGGCCAGGCCGACACGATCGACACGGTGATCTGGTACAGCGACCTCGTGCAGTTCACCCGCATCGCCGACGAGATCGAGCGCGACCAGCTCTTGGGCCTGCTCAACGATTACGCCTCACCGCTGGTCGAAGCGATCGAGGCGCATGGTGGCGAGGTGCTGAAGTTCATCGGCGACGGCATCCTCGCGATCTTCCCCGATGAGGGCCAGACCGACGCGCTCTCGAACGCGCTCGACGCCGCCTTGAGCGCCGAGGCGCGGGTCACCGCGCTCAACGAGAAGCGCCGCGAGCAGGGCTTGCGCACCACCGACTTCTATCTGGCGCTGCATGTCGGCAACCTGCTGTTCGGCAATTTCGGCAGCAGCAAGCGATTGGACTTCACCGTGCTCGGCCCCGCGGTCAACGAGGCGAGCCGGATCGGCGGGATGTGCCGCTCGCTGGAGCAGCGGGTCATCGTCTCCTCGGCCTTCGCCGAGGCGGCCGGCCCGCGCCGCCGCGACCTGGTCTCGCTCGGCCGCTACGCCCTGCGCGGCATCGGCCAGCCGCAGGAGCTCTTCACCATCGACCGCGCGGCGGCGAAGCGATAGCAGCAATCGTCATGCCGGCAATGACGGCTTACTTCACGCGCTGGCGATGAGCCGGATCGGCGTGCTGGATGGGGCGGCGTTCTTGTCCTTCGGACGGTCGGCCAGCGGCACGTATTTGACGCGGTCGGAGGGCAGGGTGATGCGCACGACCGTGCCGACATGCCGGGTGCTGGTGATCTCCAGCGTGCCGCCATGGAGCTCGACCAGGGACTTGGCGAGCGGCAGGCCGAGGCCGGCGCCGTCCTGGCCGCGCTGCAGATCCTGGCTGGTCTGGCCGAAGGGCTGCAAAGCGGTGGCGATATCGGCGGGCGACATGCCGATGCCGTTATCCTCGACGCTGATGATGCAGGCGCGCTCCGGCGTCAGCCGGGCCGAGAGCGCCACCCGGCCGTGATCCGGCGTGAACTTCACCGCGTTGGAGATCAGGTTGATCAGGATCTGCCGCAGCTTGCCGCGGTCCAGCATCAGCATGAAATCCTCGGTGACCGGCGCGATCCTGAAGTCGAGCATCTTGGACTGGACCTGCTCCTCGAACAGGCGCAGGCAG
>DASZYM010000600.1:0-8800 GCA_035545355.1 Dongiaceae bacterium | reverse complement strand
TGCCCGAGGCGCCGACCAAAGCGACCCGCCGCCCCGGCCGGACGGTGAGGTCGAAGCCTTCGATCAGCGGCGGCTCCTGCTGGTTGTAGCCGAAGGTGATGCCCTTGAGCTCGACCAGCCCCTGCAGCCGCGCCGGCCAGGTGCGGGTCTCCGGGCGCGGGGTGAATTTGGCATCGGGCGCATAGGCGAGCACGTCGCTGATGCTGGCGAGGCCGCCGCGGATCTCCTGCAGCGAGGCGCCCATGCCGAGGATCTGCCCGACCGGTTCGGCGAAGGCGGCGGCCAGCGCCAGGAAGGCGACGAGATCGCCGACCGAGATCCGCCCCGCCATCACCTGCAGCCCGCCGACGCCGAGCAAAGCGGCATAGCCCAACCCCGAGAGCAGCACCGGCACGACGCCGATCACCGCGCCGGTGCGGTCGAGGTCGCGGCTGGTCGCCATGGTCTTGGCATGGAAGCCGGCCCAGCGGCCGAACGCGTCCTGCTCCAAGCCGCCGGCCTTGATGTTCTCGATCGAGCGCACGATGCCGACCGTGGCGCCCATCAACTGGCTGCGGTCCTTCATCAGCCGCTGCGCCGCGGTCGCGCGGTAGCGCGCGACGAAGCGCATGGCGACGACGTTGAGCAGGGTGATCGGCAGGATGACGGCGGCGAGGCTGATATTGATCGCCGCCATCACCAGCAGGAACAAGGCGGAAGTGGCGAGGCTCAGCACCGTGGTCGCCAGCCCGCTGGACAGCAGGCGCGCCACGTCGTCATTGGCGGTGAAGCGGTTGGCGATGTCGCCGGCATGGCGCTGGGTGAAGAACACGACCGGCAGCCGCAGCAGATGCCAGACGAAGCGGCTGCTCATGGCGAGCGCCAGCTTGGTCTCGAGCTGCAGCAGGTAATGGCTCTGCACCCAGAGGATCGCGGCGCGGACCAAGGCGGTCGCCGCCATGCCGATCAGCAGCGGGCCCAGCCAGTCGTGCAATCCGTCGACCAGGATCTGGTCGACGAAGACCTTGGCGAAGACCGGCGTCACCACGCCGGGGACGATCAGCAGCAGGCTCATCAGCAGCACGAGCCCGACGCAGGCGCGCGATCCTTCGAGGCGCTTCCATAAGGCGCCGAACAAAGCCGGACGCGCGCCGGCGCGCCGGAACTCCTCGGTCGGCTCCATCGCCAGCACGACGCCGGTGAAGGATTCCGAAAACTCGGCGCGGGGCAGGCGGCGCGGGCCGAAGGCGGGATCGTTGATATGCGCGTTGCCGCCGGCAAAGCCTTCGAAGACCACGAAGTGGTTGAAGTTCCAGTGGATGATCGAGGGCACCGGCAGCGCGGTCAGCTCGTCCGGCTCCTTGCGGAATCCCTTGGCAGCCATGCCGTATTGCCGCGCCGCGCGCAGGATGTTGCTGGCCTTGGTGCCGTCGCGCGAGACGCCGCACCGGAGGCGCAGCTCTTCCAGCGGCACCCAGCGGCCGTAATGCGCGAGGATGATGGCGAGCGAGGCGGCGCCGCATTCCACCGCCTCCATCTGCAGCACCGTCGGCGTGCGCTTGCGCCCGCTGTTCCACATGGCGGGTTACGAGGAAAGCCCCGCCTGCCGCTTCAGCAAGGGCAGCAGCAGGCTGATCGGATGGCGGCGCTCGATGGTGACGGCGGCGGTGACCGTCGTCCCGCTGCTGAGCTTGACCGGTGGGCCGGGACCGCCCGACCAGCGATAGCCGGAGGTCGAGGACGGGTCGGCGATGAGCGCGACGCGCACCGCATAGGGCGGGCCCTGCTCCATGAAGCGCGTCACCAGCTCCGGATTCTGCAGCACCGAGGCCATGCCTTCGGCCGTCATCGGGAAGTCCGAGACCGCGACCACGGTGCCGAGCAGGGTGCCGAACTCCTCCTTCTTCACCGTCGCGGGCTCGACCCGCACCTCCATGCCGGGCGCCACCTTCTTTCCGTATTCCGGCGGCACGTAGAGCAGCAGCTCGAGCCCGGCCCCCGCGGTCTCGATGCTGAGCACCGGCTTGCCGGGGGAGACGACGGTGCCGGGCGTCGCCTTGATCTCGGTGACGACGCCGTCGGTCGGGCTGAAGATCTGCGTCGCCTGGTCGAGCTGCATCTTCAGCTCGTCGGCATGGCGCCGCGCATTGTTCACGTCCTGCTGGGCCGAGAGCAGGTCGAGATCGCGCTTGCCGGCGAGATCGGCCTCCTCGGCGTCGAGGCGCAGCATCTCGCTCTGCGAGGAGCGCGCCTCCTGGTCGGCCTCGTCCATCGAGCGGCGCGTGTCCTCCTGGAAGCGCTGGGTCAGGAATCCCTGGGCCACGATCTTGTCCTGCTTCTGCAGCAGGCCGGCATAGAAGTCGCGGCGCTTCTGCGCAGCGGCGATGATGCGCGCGAGATTGTCGCGCTGCGCCGTGGCGTTCTTGTGCTTCACCGCGATCTGGTCGGCATAGTTCTGCGTCAAGGTGGCGAGATCGGTCTCCTTCTCGCGCACCACCTGCTCGGCATGATCGAGGTCCTGGCGCATCTCGGTATCGTCGAGCGTCGCCAGGCGGTCGCCTTTCTTCACCACGGTGCCGAGATCGGCGACGGTGATCAGCGTGCCCGAGACCGGCGACATCGCATCGAAGACGTGTCCGCCGCGGCTGACCAGGATGCCGGATCCCTGCACCGAGGTCGGCAGGGTGCCGAAGATGCTCCAGCCGATCGCGGCGGCCAGGATCGCCGCGATCGCCACCACCGCGGCCCAGCCGATCGGCGAGGTCAGCGGGACGAGCTGGTCGAGCTGCTCCGGGGAGGAGAGCCGCTCCAGCGCAACCTTGCGAAATATCCGTTCCGTCGAGGTCGCCACATCCCCTCCGCATGGCTGGACCCAGATCGGTCGCCGCGGATGCCGCCCGCGTTCAAGCCGTCCCGTTCAAGTCGTTTCGCGGGCTCGACATTTTGCCCGCAGCTCGAGGACTGCGGCAGTGCTGACCGATACTGAAAAAGACTATCGCCTCGCTTGGGCTTCGCCAACGCGAAACTCCTGTCCGGCCGGTTTGAGCTCAGCCATGGCAGATCGGCCATGAACCCGATGTCGCCCCGGACGACAAGCCTTTGGGCACCGGACTGGCCGGTGTGCGGGACAGACGCAACAGCCTCAGGAGATGCGACATGACTGGTCCGGACAAGTCCAAGAACACTTCGACTTCCGCCGAAAAGCTGACGAAGACATCACCCAATGCGCCGGTCGAGCTGTCGGAAGCGGCTTTGGAGGGGACCTCGGGCGGCGCGGTATTCCCGAGCTCTCCCGCAAGCAGCAGCCTCAAGCTCGATTCGAGCCTCAAGCTCGACAACACGGTCGACCCGAGCCTGTTGCTGCCGGCCGTGAAGCCGATCGGATGATCGCGCCGTGAAAAGCGGGGACACCGCTCGCCGGCGTCCCCGCATCCTTCGTCATGAGCCGCGGCCGATTGTCGGAAGGCCGCGCCAAACGAAGTCGGCGCGCCCGGCCGTGACCAGGCGCGCCGCACCGACCGGGTGAAGACGATCAGTTCGTGGTCTTCTGCACCGCCGGCAGGAGCTCGCCGGGATTGGTCGCCGGGCGCACGCTGCCGTCGCAGAAATGGATGTCCTGCATGCCCCAGCTAAAGCTGCCGCCGGCGGCCTGCGCCAAGGCGGTTTCCGAAAGCTCACCCTCGGCCGGCTTCTGCTGGACGGGCTTCTTGGTCGGCTTGGACTTGGGCATGGAAAGTCTCCTCTAGGGCGGTGTCTCTCGGGTCCGGCCATCCCGCCGATCTGGCCGGTTCGAGAATGGGTCGTTTCGCCCAAGCGCCGTGTTCAATCGCCCCGCCGGGCCGGTGACGGTTGTCACGCCGGAGCCCTGACCCCCTGGGTCTAACCTCGGGGCCTACCGCAAATTCTATATTCTGGATTTGTTCCCAGTTCTTGACTCCGGGGTTATTGAGAACGGAATATGAACATATCCCGAGATGCAGCCCAATGCCATGAATGCCCGCGACGCCCTTGGAGCCGCCAATCAGAACCAGCCGCCGGACCGGCCGAGCGGCGATAAATCGCGCCTGCTCAACGATTTAAAGACCAAGATCGCCCGCCTCGAACAGGCTCCCGGAGCTCTGGTTGCGGCCGTCCCGGAGCGCCTGGTCCGGCTGGATCTGCCGGCGATCGACCGGCATCTGCCCTGGGGCGGCCTTCCCCGCGGCGCCCTCCATGAAGTGGCGGGCGAGGGGGCCGACCGGGAGCAGGCGGCCGCCGCGGCCGGGTTCGCCGCTCTATGGCTGGCCCGGCTGCAGGCGCAGGGGCCGGTGCTCTGGATCGTGCGCGCCGTCTCGCGGGCGGCGCTCGATCTCTATGCCCATGGCCTCCGGCAGCTCGCCCTCGATCCCGACCGGCTGGTCCTGGTCGCCGCGCGCAAGGACGAGGAAGCGCTCTGGACCATGGAGGAGGGGCTGAAGACCCGGGCGCTGGGCGCCGTGCTCGGCGAGATCGGCAAGCTCGACCTGACCGCGAGCCGACGCCTGCAGCTCGCGGCGGAAGGGAGCGGCGTCACCGCTTTCGTGCTGCGGCGCTGGCGCCTGATGCAGCAGGCCGAGCGCGAGGCGGCGCAGCCGATCGCGGCGGTGACCCGCTGGCGCATCGCCACGCTGCCGAGCGAGGGCGCGATGCGCTGGAAGGTCGAGCTCGCGCGCTGCCGCGGCGGGCGGCCCAACACTTGGATGATGGAGACAGCGGATGGATCGGGTGGGGATGGATCGGGTGGGGATGGATCGGATCGGCTCCATGCCGCGCCGCTATCTGGCGATCTGGCTGAAATTCTGGGCCACGGATCGCCGGCGGCGCGCGCACGCATCGCCGCGGGCTGAGTCCCCCCCTGGCCGACCCCTGGCCCTGATCGAGAGCGTCGGCCCACGCCGGCAGATCGCGGCGGCGGATCCGCGCGCCCAGGCGCTCGGCATTGCACCCGGCATCAGCCTGACCGATGCCCAGGCGATGGTGCCCGAGCTCGACGCGCAGGCCGCCGATCCCGCCGGCGATCTCGCCGCCTTGCATCGCCTCGCCGAATGGGCGAGCCGCTTCTCGCCTTTGGTGGCGCCCGATCCCGCCGACGGGTTGATGCTCGACATCACCGGCTGCGCGCATCTCTGGGGTGGCCCAAGGGATGGGGAGGAGAAGCTGCTGAACGATGCGTTGCGCCGCTTGCGCCATCACGGCTTCGATACTTGCGGCGCCATCGCCGGCACGATCGGCGCCGCCTGGGCCGCGGCACGATTCGGCATCGCCCCCATCATCCCGCAAGGCGCCGTCTCCGGCGCGCTGGCCGGCCTGCCGGTCCAGGCTTTGCGGCTCGATGCGGCGACGGTGGACGGGCTCACGCGCGTCGGCCTGCGCCGGATCGGCGATCTCTATCCGCTGAAGCGCAGCGGCCTTGCCCAGCGTTTCGGCGCGGGATTGCTCACCCGGCTCGATCAGGCCCTGGGCTGCGCCGGCGAGACGCTCTCGCCCTTGTCGCCGCCGCCCGATCATCGCGTCAGCCTCGGTTTCGCCGAGCCGATCGCGGCGCCGGAACAGGTCCGCCGCGTCGCCGAGATCCTGGTCGAGCGCCTGGCCCGCGAGCTTGCCGAGCATCAGCGCGGCGCCCGCGCATTGAAGCTCTCCGCCTATCGCCTGGACAACGCGGCTTCGACGGTCTCGATCGGTACGGCCCGCGCGAGCGCCGAATCGCGGCATCTCTTTCATCTGCTGGCGGAGAAGCTGGAGCAGATCGATCCCGGCCCCGGCATCGAGTTCATGAGTCTCGCCGCCGAGCGCAGCGAGATCGTCTCGCCGCTGCAATCCGGGATGATCGACATCGATGAGGGTGCGGTCTCCGCCGCCGATCTCGCGCCGCTGATGGACCGTCTCGCCAACCGCCTCGGCGCCGACCGCCTGGCGCGCCCCATGCCTGAGGAGAGTCACATGCCCGAACGCGCGATCAAGCTGATGCCGCCGCTTGGCGAAACCAAGAAGAAGCCGCAATGGCCGAGCCTGCCGCCGCGGCCCACGAGGCTGCTGCCCAATCCCGAGCCGATCGAGGTGACGGCTTTGGTTCCCGATGAGCCGCCGATCCAGTTCCGCTGGCGCCGCATCAATCACCGCGTCACCTGGGCCGAGGGGCCGGAGCGCATCGCGCCGGAATGGTGGCGCCCCACCAGCAGCGACGCCAATGAAAGCCGCGAGACCCGCGACTATTACCGGATCCAGGATGAAAGCGGCGGCCGCTACTGGGTCTATCGCGCCGGCCTCTACGAGGCGGGCAAGACGCCGCGCTGGTATCTGCATGGAGTCTTTGCGTGACGGGTTACGCCGAGCTCTCGGCGCTGACCAATTTCAGTTTCCTCGAAGGCGGCTCGCATCCGCATGAACTGGTGGCGGCGGCGCAGGCGCTCGGCCATCGCGCGATCGCCATCACCGACCGCAACTCGCTGGCCGGCATCGCCCGCGCCCACGACGCCTGCAAGCAATCGGGCTTCAAGCTGGTGGTCGGCTGCCGGTTGGAGTTCCGCGACGGGCGCGAAGTGCTGGCCTATCCCACCGACCGCTTCGCCTATGGCCGTCTGTGCGAGCTCCTGACCTTGGGCCGCCGCCGCGCCCCCAAGGGCGAATGCCATCTCGACTACGCCGATCTGGTCGCGCATGGCGAAGGCATGATCGTGGTGGCGCTTTCAGATGTCAGATATCAGATGTCAGATGTCAGGAATGAATCTCCTCTGACATCTGACATCTGTCATCTGACATCTCTCAAGACCGACTTCCCCCGCCGCGCCTACCTCGCCCTCTGCCATCGCTATCACGGCGACGACCGGCGGTGGATCAAGCAGAGCCAGGAGCTGGCCGATCGCATCGGCCTGCCGACCGTCGCCATCAACGACGTGCGCTATCACGCGCCGGAGCGGCGGATGCTGGCCGATGCCATCGCCTGCATCCGCCATGGCTGCACCATCGATGCGGCCGGCTATCGGCTGCAGAAGAACGCCGAGCGGCATCTCAAAGCCGAGGAAGAGATGCGCCGGCTGTTCAAAGGCTTCGAAGCCGCGGTCGACCGCAGCGTCGAGATCGCCGCGCGCTGTCCCTATTCCATGGACGAGCTCCGATACGAATATCCGACCGAGGTGATCGGCCCCAACGAGACGGCGCAGCAGACTCTCGCGCGGCTGACCTGGGAGGGCGCTGCCTGGCGCTACCCAGGCGGCATCCCGGCCGATGTCCGCAAGCAGCTCGATCATGAATTGGCGCTGATCGGCGAGCTCGATTACGCGCCCTACTTCCTGACCGTGCATGACATCGTGCGCTTCGCCAAGGAGCAGAAGATCCTCTGCCAGGGCCGCGGCTCGGCGGCCAATTCCGCGGTCTGCTATTGCCTCGGCGTCACCTCGATCGATCCGGCGGAAGGCAATTCCCTGTTCGAGCGCTTCATCAGCGCGGCGCGCAACGAGAAGCCCGATATCGACGTCGATTTCGAGCACGAGCGCCGCGAGGAGGTGCTGCAATACGTCTATCGGAAATACGGCCGCGATCGCGCCGGGCTCGCGGCGACGGTGATCCGCTACCGCTCGCGCGCCGCGATCCGCGACGTCGGCAAGGCGATGGGCCTCTCGGCCGATGCGACCCAGTCCCTGTCGAAGACGATCTGGGGCTGGTCCAACGAAAAGCTGATGGAGAGCCAGATCCGCGAGGCCGGGCTCGATCCCGCGGATTCGCGGCTGGCGATGACCCTGGCGCTGGCCTATCAGCTCATGGGCTTCCCGCGGCATCTCTCCCAGCATGTCGGCGGCATGGTGATCTCGCGCGGGCCCTTGTCCTCTTTGGTGCCGATCGAGAATGCGGCGATGGAGGAGCGCACCGTCATTCAATGGGACAAGGACGATCTCGAATCCCTCGGGCTGATGAAGGTCGATGTGCTGGCGCTCGGCATGCTGACCTGCATCCGCAAGGCCTTCGACTTCATCGAGGCCCAGGGCGGCGCGCGGCCGACCCTGGCTTCCATCCCGCTCGACGACGAACCGACCTACGACATGCTCTGCCGCGCCGATACGGTCGGCGTCTTCCAGGTGGAGAGCCGCGCGCAGATGAGCATGCTGCCGCGCCTCAAGCCGCGGAAGCTCTACGACCTCACCATCGAAGTTGCGATCGTGCGGCCGGGCCCGATCCAGGGCGACATGGTGCATCCCTATCTGCGCCGGCGCGAAGGCAAGGAGAAGCAGGATTATCAAGGGCGTCCCGAGCTCGAGAAGATCCTCAGCAAGACCATGGGCGTGCCCTTGTTCCAGGAGCAGGCGATGCGGATCGCCATCGATTGCGCCGGCTTTTCGGCGGACAAGGCCGATGGCTTGCGCCGCTCCATGGCGACCTTCCGGCATAACGGCGATGTCGACAAATACCGCGACGACTTCATGCAGGGCATGGCGAAGAACGGCTATGACCCGGACTTCGCCGCGCGCTGCTTCAAGCAGATCGAAGGCTTCGGCAATTACGGCTTCCCGGAATCCCACGCCGCGAGCTTCGCGCTTCTCGCCTATATCTCCGCCTGGCTGAAATGCCATCACCCCGCCATCTTCGCCGCCGCCCTGCTCAACAGCCAGCCGATGGGCTTCTACGCGCCGGCGCAGATCGTGCGCGACGCGATGGAGCACGGCGTCGAGGTGCGCCCGGTCGATGTGAACCTCAGCGACTGGGACTGCACCTTGGAGCCGATCCACCCCGAGACAAAACTCGCCCTGCGCCTCGGTTTCCGGCAGGCGAAGGGGCTGAAGGAAGACGACATCCGCCGCATGATCGCGGC
>DASZYM010000599.1:0-8381 GCA_035545355.1 Dongiaceae bacterium | reverse complement strand
CGTCGGACCCGAGCTGGAAGTTGAGGTCGTATTTCTTCTTGAACTTGTCGTGGCTGGCGACGTCGTCGCGCGACACGCCGATCACCACCGCATCCATCTTCTTGAACTTCGGCTGGTCGTCGCGGAAGCCGCAGGCCTCCGTCGTGCAGCCGGGCGTGTCGTCCTTCGGATAGAAATAGAGGACGACGTTCTTGCCCTTCAGCGAGGCGAGCGTGACCTTGCCGCCGCCATCGGTCGCCAGGGTGAACGCGGGCGCCTTGTCTCCGACTTCGAGGGTCATGTTGGTTTTCCTTTCTAGGCTCGTCATGCCCGGGCTCGACCCGGGCATCTGGTTCAGGAGTTCACTCGGATAGAGATGCCCGGGTCAAGCCCGCGCATGACGTTAGGGCAATGGCTCCGGGCCGATGATCTGGTGATAGGCGGCGTGGACCACCGCGGCCCTCTCGCGGATCAGCGTCTTCAGCGCCTCGAAGCTGTCGGCGCCGGCGCTCTGGGCGAGGTGGCGGCGGGTGGGTTCGCGCAGGGCGGCCTCGTCCACCTTGCCGCCGACCAGGAGGCGGATCATCTGCTGGATCTGGCGCCAGAGGCGGCCGATGGCGATCAGGTTGTCCGCGGTCGCCTCCGCGAGGAGGCCGAGATCGCGGGCGCGCTCCAGCACGCGGCCGCCTTGCGGGTCGAGGATCTCCGGATGGTCGTGGCCGTGGCGGAGCTGCAGGTATTGCGCGATGAAATCGAGATCGACCTGGCCGCCGCGCAGATGCTTCAGGTCCCAGATGTTGTCGCTGCGATATTGCTGCGACATGCGCAGGCGCATGTCGATGATATCGGCGGCAAGCTTCTTGGGATCGCGCGGCGCGGTCAGGGTGCGCCTCACCGCCGCTTCGGCATCGGCCTTGAGGCCGGGATCGCCGCAGATGGCGCGGGTGCGGGTCAGCGCCATGTGCTCCCAGGTCCAGGCCTCGCCGCTCTGGTACTTCTCGAAAGGCTGCAGGCCGCTGGCGATCGGGCCTGAGGCGCCGCTGGGCCGCAGGCGCATGTCGACCTCGAACAGGCCGCCTTCGCCGGTCATGGCCGAGATCGCGTTGATGAAGCGCTGCGCCAGCCGCGCGTAATACTGGATCGGCGCCAGCGGCTTGGCGCCGTCGGAAAGCAGCGTGTCCCAGTGCTCGACATTCTCGGGTATGTCGTAGATGAAGATGAGGTCGAGGTCGGAGGTGACCGTCATCTCCCGGCTGCCGAGCTTGCCGAGCGCGAGCAGCGCCATGCCGCGCCCCGGCAGGGTGCCGTGCTGGCGCGCGAACTCGGCGATGGTCAGCGGATAAAGCTGCGAGAGCGCGATATCGACGATGTCGCTCAGCGCGAGCCCGGCCTCCTCGCCGTCGGCGGTGCCGCGCAGCAGGCGCACGCCGATCTGGAACTGGCGGTCCTTGGTCCAGCGCCGCACGGCATCGAGCGCCTCCTCGAAGCCCTGGGCCTGGTCGAGCTGGCGGCGCAGGTCTTCGTCGAGCGCCGCGCGCCGCGGCACCGCCTCGAAGAATCCGGCGCTGAGCACGTTCTCGAGCAATGCCGCGCGGCGGCTGAGCGCATCGGCCAGCAGCGGTGCGCTGCCCATGATCTCCGCCACGAGGTCGAGCAGGCCGGGGTTGGAATAAAGCAGCGCAAAGATCTGCACGCCGGCCGGCAGCGCCTGCAGGAACGCGTCGAAGCGCCGGATCGCGAGATCGGGATCCGCGGTCGCCGCCAGCGCCTTCAGCAAACGCGGCATCAGCTCGGTCAGCAGCTCCCGCGCGCGGGCGCTGCGGGTCGCGCGGGAACGGCCGCGATGCCAGTCGCGCACGAAGCCGGCGACGGTGCTGCCGCTGGGAAAGCCCATCGCCTCCAGGGATTCGACCGTGCCCGGATCGTCCTCGGTACCGGTGAAGACCAGGTTCGAGGGGCCGCCGAGATCGGGCGCCTCCTCGAACAGCTCGGCATAGTGATCTTCGACCTTGGCCATGTGCTCGAGCAGCGTCACCTCGAAATCGTTGGTCGTGGCATGGCCGCAGAATTTCGCCAGCTCGTCCAGCGCCGGGCCGGCCGGGGGCAGCGTCTGGGTCTGCTGGTCCTCGATCATCTGCAGCCGGTGCTCGACATGGCGCAGATAGCGATAGGCGGCGGCGAGATCGTCGGCGACCGCGCGGCTGGTGCGGCCGAAGGCGACCAGCGCCTCCAGCGAATCCAGGGTCGCGCGGGTGCGCAGATCGGGATTGCGGCCGCCCCAGATCAATTGCTGGGTCTGCACGAAGAACTCGATCTCGCGGATGCCGCCGCGGCCGACCTTGATGTTGTGACCGGCGACCGCCAGGAAGCGATGGCCCTTCACCGCGTGGATCTGGCGCTTGATCGAGTGGATGTCCTGGATCGCATAGAAGTCGAGATGCTTGCGCCAGACGAAGGGACGGAGCTGGCCGAGGAATTGCTGACCGGAGACCGCGTCGCCGGCACAGACGCGCGCCTTGATCATGGCGGCGCGTTCCCAGTTCTGCCCCATGCCTTCGTAATAGGTCTCGGCGGCCAGCGCCGACATGACCAGGGGCGTCGAGCCGGGATCGGGCCGCAGGCGGAGATCGACGCGGCAGACATAGCCGTCGGGCGTCGCGTCCTGCATCAGGCGCACGAGATTGCGCGCGAGGCGCACGAAGCATTCCTGGGCGCTGCGCCGGCCGACATAGCGGACCTTCGCCTGATCGTAGAGCAGCATCAGGTCGATGTCGCTGGAATAGTTGAGCTCCAGCGCGCCCATCTTGCCGAGCGCCAGCACGAAGAAGCCGCTGTCCTTGGCCGGATCGTCGGGATCGTCGAGCTCCAGCTCGCCGCGCTCCCGCGCGCCGGCAAGGAGGTAGGCGACCGTCGCCTGCACCGCGGCATCGGCGAACCGGCTGAGGGCGGCGGTCGATTGTTCGAGCGGCCAGAGGCCGGCGATGTCGGCCAAGGCGATCAGCAAGGCGGCGCGGCGGCGCGCCACGCGCAGCGCCTGCATGAAACCGGCTTCGTCCAGCGGGATCAACGCCTTGGGATGCAGATCGGCGATCAATGTGCTAAACAGCGACTCGGGGTCCGAGGCAGCAAGCAAACGGCCGTATTCCGGCTCCCGCATCAACGATCGCGCAAGGAACGGCGAGTTGCCGAACACGGACTCCAGCAAGCGATTGCCCTTGGGATCGGCCATCACCTCCGCCAGCACCGTCTCCTTCGCCTGGGCCAGCATCAGCTCGGCGCGCCGCGGGTTGCCCGGCAAGGGCAGCGGCCGGTCGGCCAGGAGGCTGAGGAAGGTCGGCATGATGGCGGGGATGGTCCGGCTGCGATCGGGTCCCGAGACTGCGGGAGCCTCACGCCCCGGTCAACCCTGGGGTCAACCCTTCGGTCAACCCTGGGGTCAAGCTGGGGCGGCGGACAGGTGATCCGGCGCACCTCGAAGATCCTGCTGGAGATCGTCGGCGCCGCTTTGGCCGGTCTCGTCCTGCTGGTCGCCTTCCTCGCCTACCGCCTGACCTATGAGGGACCGATCCACATGCGGTTCCTGGCGCCCTATGTCGAGAAATCGATCGCCGAGAACAACCGCGACTTCGTCGTCAGCGTCGAGGATACCGTGCTGACCTGGGCCGGCTGGCCGCGCGGCCTCGATTTGCGTGCCGTCAACCTGCACGTCAAGGACCGGCGCGACCACGATCTCGCGACCCTGCCGGAGGTCTCGCTGACTCTGAGCGCGCGCGCGATGCTGCACGGGTTGCTGGCGCCGTCGAAGATCGCGATCATCTCGCCGGACCTGAGCTTCTGGCGCCGCCGCGACGGCGTGATGATGTTCGGCTTCCAGAAGCTGGAGCAGGAGCAGCCCGATCCCAACGTGCAGGGGCCGAGCCTCACCAAAGTGGTCGAGGAGCTGCTGAACGACTCCGATCCCGACAAGCCGGCCGGATACCTGCGCGAGATCTCGATACTCGACGGCAAGGTCGCGGTGAACGACCGGGTCGCCGGCATGCGCTGGCAGGCCGAGCACGTCAATTTCGACCTCTCGCGCAACGACGACGGCACTTTGGGCGGGCATCTGAGCGCGGCCCTGCCGCAATTCGGCGCGCCGGAGCTCGCGACCGCGACGGTCGACATGGACCCCAAGACCGGCAAGATCGACATCGACACCGCCTTCCAGGGGCTCGACATGGCGACGCTCGGCCTGATCGAGCCGAGCCTGACCGAGCTCTCCGGCGCCAGCGTCATCCTTTCCGGCCGCTTCAGCCTGCATATGGACACCGACGGCAACATCGCGCCGATCGACTTCCAGGTGAACACCGCCGACGGCCAGCTCAGCCTGCCCGGGCGCATGAAGCAGCCGCTGCCGATCAAGCTGATGCAGGCCAACGGCACGGTCGATTTCGAGAACGACCGGCTGCACCTGGAGAAGCTCGCGCTCGATATCGGCGGGCCCAGCGTCGAGGTCACCGGCGATGTCGACGGCGCGTTCCACGGCAAGGCTTCGGATGGCGGCCCGCCGCTGCTGAAGCTCGCCTTGAAGGCGGAGAAATATCCGGCGGCCTGGATGGACCGCTACTGGCCCGCGGGCGCCGCCGAGAACACCCGAAGCTGGCTGGTGCCGAACATCCCGTCGGGCATGGTGGATCACGTCACGGCGGACCTGGCGCTCCGCCTGCCCGGCGCGGAGAGCGAGGCGAAGCTCGAGAGCCTGAAGGGCGAGATGTCGACCAGCGGCCTGACGGTCCACTATCTGCGGCCGATGCCGTCGATCACCGACGGTACTGCGACCGCGACCTTCGATGCGAAGTCGTTCAACGCCGACATCACCGGCGGCCATGTCGGCGATATCAAGATCAAGAAGGGCTATCTCCACATCACCGGCCTCGATGCGAAGGACCAGTTCATCAAGGTCGGCGGCGACGTCACCTCGACGCTGCCCGATGCGCTGACCCTGCTCGACAATCCGCGGCTGGGCTACGCGACCAAGCTCGGCCTGAAGCCCGCGGATAGCGGCGGCGATGCCGACGTCTCGCTGGATTTCGATTTCCCGGCGGAGAAGAACCTGGGCTTCGACCGCGTGAAGATCGGCGTTGCGGCCGACATCCAGCATGTGGCGATGAAGAAGATCCGCTTCGGCCAGGACGTGACCGACGGCCATCTCGCGCTGAAGCTCGACCAGAACGGCATGCGCGTGACCGGGCCGGTCACCTATGCCGGCGCCAATCTCGACATCGACTGGTCGGAGGTCTTCGCCGACAACGTGGACGTGCGGGAGACCTTCGCCGCCAAGGGGCGCACTTCGACCGGCAGCCGCGCGCTGGTCGGCTACGACTTCCGGCCCTGGGCCGACGGGCCGAGCGACGTCGCCCTGAAGTTCACCCGACATGCCGACGGCCGCGGATTGCTGGAAGCGAGCTTCGACTTGAAGGACGCGGTCCTCGCCATGGACTTCCTGAAATGGCGCAAGGAAGCCGGCGTGCCGGCCAAGGGCTCGCTCAACCTGCATCTCAACGGCGACCATCCGATCGACATCACCGACCTTTCGATCGCCGGCGACGGCTTTGCCATCGCCGGCGGCGCCACTTTCGCGCCGGACGGCAAGAGCATCGGCAAGCTGTCGCTGAAGAGCGCCAGGTTCGCCAAGAGCGCCATCACCGACCTGATCGCCGATTTCTCCGACAATGCGACCACGGTCAGCGTCGGCGGCGGCGTGATGGATGTCGAGCCCTGGATGGACGAGCGCGACAAGCCGGTGACGCCGCAGCAGCTCGACGCCGAGGAGCTGAAGCCGCAGCGCGCCTATTCGATCGCCGGCACGCTGTCGCAGGTGCGGATCTCCGACGGCGACAGCATGACCAACGTCACCTTCGACCTCCGGCACGATCCGGTCTGGTGGGACAAGATCTATTTCAACGGCGCCTTGCCGGGCGGGGCGCCGCTGGTCTTCAACTACGCGCCGAGCGGGCAGGGGACGCACAAGCTCTCGGTCAAGACCGATGACGGCGGCGGCGCCTTCAAGACGCTCGGCATCTATGACTCGATCAAGGGCGGCAAGCTCACCATCACCGGCGAGGCGAAGGACGACGCGCCGCACCGCGCCATGAAGGGCCAGATGGAGATGACCTCGTTCCGGCTGCTGCACACGCCCTTCGCGGTGCGCTTCCTCTCGGTCGCCGCGCTGACCGGCCTGGTCGATGCGCTGACCGGCGAGGGCTTCCTGTTCGCCGGCGCCAGCGCCAAGTTCACCAAGACGCGGGGTCGCGTCGATGTCGCCGATTTCCACAGCGCGGGCCCGTCGATCGGCCTCACCTCGAAAGGCTCGATCGACATGGATGCCAACACGATCGACCTCAAGGGCACGCTGGTGCCGGCCTATGCCTTCAACAGCATCCTCGGCAACATCCCGATCATCGGCGAGTTCCTGCAGGGCGGGAAGGGCGAGGGCATGTTCTCCGCCACCTACTCGATCAGCGGCGATCTCAACCAGCCGAAGATCGACGTCAACGGCTGGTCGGCGCTGGCGCCGGGATTCCTGCGGAACATCTTCGAAGGCAGCTCGGCCGACGACCTGACCGCGCGACCCAAGAAGCCCGAGCGGAACAAGTGAGCGCGACCGCCGTCGATATCTCGATCGAACGCGCGACCGCACCGGATGCGGAGATCGTGGCGCTGCTCACGGCGCTCGATGCGGATCTGTCGGGGCCTTATTCGTCCGACCAGCATCACGCGCTGTCGGTCGAGAAACTGTTCCAGCCCGATGTCCGCTTCTTCGTCGTCCGCCACGGGGCGGAAGCGGTCGCCTGCGGCGGCATCGGGTTCTACGCCGGCTATGCCGAGCTCAAGCGCATGTACGCCAAGCCCGAAGCCCGCGGCAGCGGCATCGCCACCGCGCTGCTCGCGCGCCTGGAGGCGGAGGCGCGCAACGGCGGCGCGACGCTGCTGACGATCGAGACCGGCATCTATCAGTCGGCGGCGATGCGCTTCTACGAGAAGGCCGGCTTCACCCGCTGCGGCGCCTTCGGCCCCTACGCGACGATGCCACCCAACGCGATCGCGACCAGCGCGTTCTATCGGAAGGCGCTGTAGGGCGAGACGCGGTCGGCACGAAAAAACGGGCGGAGCCGTGGCTCCGCCCGTCGCTCTCCCAGACTGGCGATGTTACGCCGCCGAACCTGTGGCTTGCGCCGCCATCGCCGACACGAGCGCGGCGCGGTAGTCGGCCGAGCCGTGCAGGTCGTTGTTGAGGCCGCTCGATGAGACCTTGGTCTTCTTCGCGGCATCGGCGCTGAAGCTGCCGCCGAGTGCCGCTTCCAGCTCCTTCGACCGGTAGACGCCGGGGCCGGCGCCGGTGACGGCGACGCGGACGCCGCCGGCGGTCTTGGCCACGAAGACGCCGACCAGGCAGAAGCGCGAGGCGGGCTGGCGGAACTTCGCGTAGCCGGCTTTCTCCGGCTTCGGGAAGTGAACGGCGGTGATGATCTCGCCGTCGCCGAGCGCCGTCTCGAACATGCCCTTGAAGAAGTCGTCGGCCTTGATCTCGCGCTTGTTGGTGCGGATCGTGGCGCCAAGCCCGAGCGCCGCTGCCGGATAATCCGCCGCCGGATCGTTGTTGGCGAGCGAGCCGCCGATCGTACCGCGGTTGCGGACCTGGCGATCGCCGATGCCGCCGGCCAGAGCCGCCAGCGCCGGGATCGTCTTCTTCACGTCGGCGGAGGCGGCCACCTCGGCATGGGTGGTGCCGGCTCCGATGGTGATGCCGCCGGCTTCGGCCTTGATGCCTTTCAATTCGGCGATGCCGCCGAGATCGACCAGCGCCGACGGCTCGGCCAACCGTGCGCGCAAGGTCGGCAGCAAGGTCTGGCCGCCGGCAATCGGGCGGGCCTCGCTGGCGCCGAGTGCCTTCACGGCATCGGCCACAGAAGTCGGGCGGCTATAGGTGAAGTTGTGCATATGTGCCTCCCTTATTCCGCGGCTTTCTTGGACGACGCCGATTGGATCGCCGACCACACCTTGTAGGGCGTTGCCGGCATGGTGATGTCCTCGACGCCGAGCGGGCGCAGCGCGTCGAGCACGGCATTGATCACCGCCGGCGGCGAGCCGATGGCGCCGACCTCGCCGACGCCCTTCACGCCCAGAGGATTGTGGGTGCAGAGCGTGACATGGTTGGCGACGCTGATATTCGGCACGTCGTCGGCACGCGGCATGGCGTAGTCCATGTAAGAGCCGGTCAGGAGCTGGCCGCTCTCCTTGTCATAGGCCGCGGCTTCCAGCAGCGCCTGGCCGATGCCCTGGCAGACGCCGCCATGCACCTGGCCTTCCACGATCATCGGGTTGATCACCCGGCCGATGTCATCGACCGCGGTGAATTTGAG
>DASZYM010000598.1:0-4564 GCA_035545355.1 Dongiaceae bacterium | reverse complement strand
GGCTTAGCCTTCGAGATACCGCGCTGGCGTCATGATTCGGACGCCATGAAACGGGTCGAGCGCCATCAGGTCTTTGTCGCCGGTGATGATCAGATCGGCCTCGCCGTTCAACGCGAGCTCCAGGAACTTGTCGTCCTTCGGATCGCGGCAGGCCTGAATACGCTGCACGATCGGCACCAGCGCGGCGACGCTTGCAAGGAGATGTATGAAGGTCTTTCTCTCTTCCAGCGTGACATAGCGATCGAACTTGCGGCGCGAAAGAACGTCTGCAAGTTCCTCCAGCGTCGCGTCGGAAAGCAGCGGCACCGCATCGTTCAAGACCTTATCGACCGCGCGCGCCGGCGCTGATCCCGGGATCAGCAGCCGACTCACGTACGTATTGGTATCGATGACGACACGCCGCTCACCGGTCATCGTCAAGAAGCTGCTGCAGCTTCTTCTCGGTCAGTCCCCGGCGCTTTGCGCGCGCGCCGACGCGGTCGGCGAGGCGTTGGAGCTCGGCGACATTGGCGCGCCGCAATCGGTCGTACGCTTCCGGCGAAATGACCACGGCGATGTCGCGTTCATGCCGGCGGATCACCACCGGCTCACGCTGGACAGTGTCGAGCAGCTCGGCCATTCGCTGCTTGGCTTCGGTAGCGGAAAACTGTCGCATGATGCACCTCGATGGACAAAATGAACAAAATGGACAAAATAGTCAATATGTACATTGTCTATCAGGGCCGAAAATGACCGAGATCTACATCGACGCCGATGCCTGCCCGGTGCGCGACGAAGTCTACCGCGTCGCCGAGCGTTTGAATCTCAAGGTCCACGTCGTCTCCAACGGCTCGCGGCCGATCCTGCCCTCGCGCAATCCGCTGGTCGCGATGGTGATCGTCGCGGAGGGCGCCGATGCCGCCGATGACTGGATCGCCGAGCGCATCACGCCGGCCGATATCTGCGTCACGGCCGACATTCCGCTGGCGTCGCGCTGCCTGAAGAAAGACGCCCGCGCGCTGGCGCCCAACGGCAAGCTCTGGACCAAGGACAATATCGGCAATGCTCTGGCCGGCCGGGAGATCGGCCGCCATCTGCGCGAGAGCGGGGTTGCGACCGGCGGTCCGCCGCCATTCTCGAAGGCCGACCGCTCGCGCTTCCTGAACGCGCTCGACGCGCTGGTGCAGCAGGCCTTGCGGGCGTAGCGCTACTTGTTGCCGATGAGGCCGAGCAGGCTGGCGATCAGCGACGGCTTGCGCGCCGCCGGATCGTCCCGCCGCTGATAGCCGCTGCCGCTGCGCTTCATGCCGGTCGCCCGGCCGGCGAGGTCGAGGCGCAGATTGTGGATCATCTCCCGCACCTCGTCGGATTGCGCCTCCGGCGGCAGCGGATGGCTGTCATGGGAAAGGCCGAGATCCTGCTTCGAGACGCCGACCGCATCGGCCGTCACGGTGATGCGCTCGGCGATATGCTCGGCCGGCAATTCCCGGCCGTGGACCAAGGCGTATTCGCCGCGCGCGGGCTGGGTGACGATGCCGCCGGCGGCGGTCTCGCGCAAGGTGGCGCCGATCTTCTGGTCGAGCTCGGCATGCGCGGCATGGGAGAGCTTGGCGCCCGGCGTGTGATCCGCCAGCACCGAGGCACGGAACACCGAAAGATCGAGGCCGTTCGGCGCATCGCCCGCGGCGGCGGCGGCCGCGACCGCACCGAATTCCTGCTCGCTGGCCATCGCCTCGCCGTCGCCGACCTCGGCGATCAGCGGCAGCGCCTCGGCGCCGCTCTCGGACATCATCAGCCACCAGGCCATCGGTCCGGGACCGGGGCGCGCCTGCAACGCGACGCGCTTCTCGCCGGAGAGCGGCGTGCGCAGCCGGCAGGCGACCCTCTCGTTCCAGCTCCGCTGCGACAGGCGGCCCATCATCCGGAGGAAGGCCAGCCGGTCCTCGGCGCCGATGAAATTGACCAGATGCTTGCCGATCAGCACTTGCTGCAGCACGCCGAAATGGCGGCCGAGATTGCCGCGGGCTTCCTGGATCTGGGTCGCCTGATCGACCAGGAAGGACATGTCCCAGGAATCGGCCATGGCGCGACGGGCTCCGTTTTCGGGAATAGCCCGCGGATTATCCCCGAAATGAGGTTAACCAGACGTCAAGATCGCCTCGGCTTCCGGTGGAAAAGGGCGGGTTGGACATCCAACGTCGGCTGGATTCGAGCGCTCAAGCCCTTGATAAAGGCCGGAATCTGGGGCGCTCAGAGATCTTCCTTGCGCATTTCGAGCTCGACCTGCTCCAGCAGCCGTGCATGGTCCTCGACCCAGCCCGGCCGCTTCACCCAGAAGATCATCGCGCCCAGGGGCAAGGACATCGAGAACACCCAGCCGCCATAGGCGCCCCCTTTCAGCACGCTTCCGCCCAGCAACACGAAATTGAGCAGATGGAAGCTGGTCTCGCCGGTCATCCAATCCACCGACAATTCGGTGACGCCGATGAGGATGAACAGGAGCCAGAGCCACTTTCGCCGCCAGCGAATCGGCGTCAGCAGGCAGACCACCGCGGTGATCAGGATGAATGTCGGCACCACGACCGCCGCTCCCGCAACCAGCAAGGTCGCGGTCGGCTTGAACGTCAGCGCTTTGGGAGAGATCGCATTCAGCTCCCAGAGTGATCGGTTCATGAGCCGAACCGTGAAGTCGCGGATCAGCAGCCCGTTGTCCGCTTCCTCTTCGGTGAAATCCGCAACCAGCCAGGCCTCGGGAAACAGGTACTGAAACGTCAGCCGCGTGCTCCGCACGCCATTCGTGGTCGTGACCGTTCCTTGGAAGATGTCGCTCGAAACCGGGTCTTGTGGCGGCACCAGGCTCGCCATCTTCTCCAGCGTCGCCATGGTCGCGGCGTTCCGCAAGCTGGGATCGAGCTTCGCCTCGACGGCCGCGAGGTCATGCTTGCGCAGTGCCTCGAAGCATTGATCCGCGAGCGCGATCTCTTCCGCCGAAACGAGCGCGTGAAATTGGGCGCGGTTATCGGCCCGCGCGCTCCACGACGCGTGCGCCAAAGCCAGCGCCAGCATCACCAGCAGAAAGCCGATTCTCCGCAAGACTCGCCCCGCATCCGCCCGGCACGACTATAAGTCGACCGGACCGGGCGGTGGAAGCGGATCTCAATCCTCGCTCGGCATGTGCAGGTACATGGACTGGATGCCGATCTTGCCCGGGCCGGTGAAGCGGTTGACGATGAAGTTCATGCCGCCGAAGAAGCCGCTGGTCAGCCGGTCGACCCGTGTCTCCATCTTCACTTGCGGCTCCTTGTAGAGCCATCCGCCCGGCTCGACGTCGATCGTCTCGCCGGCGGCCAGGGTCTTCTCGAACACGTTGCCATAGCCGTGCAGCCAGAGCACGCCGTCGCTGGAACCGGCCCGGAAGCGGTCGATGAAGAAGCCGGAGCCGCCGAACAGCATGTTGGCCGCGCCCTTCACCCGCTCGAACGTGTATTCGACATTGGCGGTCGCGGCGAGGAACTGGTGCTCGCGCACCTGCAGCTCGCTGCCGGCCGTCATGTGGATCGGCGCGATATGCCCGGCGCCGTCGCGGCTGAAGGCGATCATGCCCGGTCCGCTCGCCTCGGTGACGAAGATCTGCATCCCCGCCATCATGCGCTTCAGCGCGCCCTTCATCGCCTTGAGGCCGATCGTCACCGGCGTGTGCTTCCAGAGCAGGATGTGGTGCTCGAAGAAGACCGGCACTTTCGAGACATCGACGGTCAGGACCGGCACCAACTCGCCGTCGATATGATAGGTGACGCCGCCGAACGTCTCCGCCTCAGCGGTCGTCGGCAGCAGCCGTGGCAATTCGTTCATGGAAGTTCCCCCGATGGATGGATACGCGGCGCAACGATAGCGCGCGCCGCCGCGCGCGTCCCCGCCGCAGCGGTTAAGACGCCGTGACGGCCCGCACGGTTCAGTCCGCTCGGCTTACCGGCGCTGCACGACCGCGGCAGGTTCCTGTCATCAACGCGCGACGCGCATAACCGAGCTTGAGCGCGGCGCCGGGGCTTCGGTCGCCTCGAGTGTTTGGGCAACGAAATCCAGCAGATAGGGACCGTCCGCGACGATGCGCTTGCGACTGAACGCAAACCCCGCGCCCATGAGCGCCGTCATCACGGCCGGGCCTACCAACATGATCAGGGTGAAGAGATGAAATCCCTGCTGCACGATCCCAAAGGCGGGAAACATCACCCAGAGGAAGAACAGAAACACCGCTGCCAAGCCGAGCACCAGCCGCTGCGGCCCGAGCCAACACTCGATCCGCGTCCCCGAAGCATCCGTCCCGAAGCGCCCGTAGAGGAAGGTCTTGTACTTGTCGGTGAAGATGACGGATCTGAGTCGCGTGATCCGGAATCCGGATTCCTTCACGCGCCCTTCAAATTCATTGTGCTGCGGCTCTCTCAGTCGAAAGAAGATCGACTCTCGTTCGATCGCGTCTGCGAGGCGCTTTCGGCATTGCTCCGGACTGAGTGCCGAAGTGAGCACGAACCGCCGGACGCCGACGACCCGATAGAGCCAGAAGGTTTGCGCGCCGCCCTGGTCGACC
>DASZYM010000597.1:0-7374 GCA_035545355.1 Dongiaceae bacterium | reverse complement strand
GTCTGCGTCGAGCCGGTCAGCAACACCAATGACGGCTACAACCGCATGGCCGCCGGCGTGCCGAGCCACGGCATCCGCGTGCTGGAACCAGGCCGCTCGATCGAAGGCACGGTGCGGATCTCGGTGGCGACCAGCTAAGCTCAGCAGTTCCCGTATATTCGATCGTCATCCCGGGACTTGGTCCCGGGATCCACGCCTTTCTTTCTTTGAGGCCCAAGGCGTGGATCCCGCGGCCTAGCCGCGGGATGACGACCGAGTTAAGTGAGTTGGAGCCTAAAGCTCCGCGTTCACGATGAAGCCCGCATCGACCAGCAGGGTGGCCGAGGTGACGTAGCTCGCATCGTTCGACAGCATGAACGCGACCGCCGCCGCCAGCTCCGCCGGCTTGCCGACGCGGCCCAGGGCGATGCGTTCGTTGTAGTATTTCATCACGTCCGGCTGGTCGAACATGCTGGCGCTCATCGGCGTCTCGATCGCGCCCGGCTCGATCGCGTTGACCCGGATGCCGTGCTTGCCCATCACCGCGCCCAAGGCCTTGGCCAGCATGCTGATGGCGCCCTTGGTGCCGCAATAGGCGACCTGCGTGGGCGCGCCGACATGGGCCGAGATCGAGCTGATCATGACGATGGCGCCGCCATGCTTCTCGGCGATCATCTGCCGGGCGCCCTCGGTGACCACCGTCCAGGCGCCGCGCACATTGGTCTCGAACAGGTTGTTGAAGTCCTCGATCGAGGTCTCGTCCCAGGTCATGAACGGGTTGATCGCCGCATTCGAGACCACGTAGTCCAGGCGGCCGCCGCGCTTGGCCACGTCGGCGACCATCTGCTTCACCTGCGCGGGGTCGCGCATGTCGGCGGCGATGTCGAAGCCCGCGCCGCCGGCGGCCTTGATCTGCGCCATAGTCTCCTTGGCGTCGAGGCCGGGTTTGTAATTGACCGCGACCAGCGCGCCTTCCGAGGCGAGGCGAACCGCCGTCGCCTGGCCGATGCCCGTGCCCGCGCCCGTGACGAGCGCGACCTTGCCAGCGAACCGGCGTTCCATCGTCTTCCCCCTCTATTATCCCTGTAACACCTGGTGCGTGGCACCCCTCACCCAACCCTCTCCCACAAGGGGAGAGGGCTTAAGACCCGAGCGCTGCAACAGCGTTCCTTCTCCCCTTGTGGGAGAAGGACAGGATGAGGGGTAACCCCGCAATGATTTTGTCCAACTGAAAAGAAATCAGAACATCGCGATCGGATTCCAGGGCGACCCGGTCGCACCCGGCAGACGGAGCGGCAGGCCGACCACCATGAAGTCCCAGCGCTTCTCCTCGAGGCAGGCCTGGTGCACCTCCTCGAGGTTGAGGCTGTCGGAGACCAGCATGCCCATCGCCGTGAGCTGCAGCGGATGGATCGGGTAGGGCACTTCCTCGACGTTGCTGGGCACGGTCTCGCCGTCGCCGTCGGGCAGGAAGGCCGCGATCTTGCGCTCGTGCATCCAGGGAATTGTATCCACATGCAGGCCGGCCTTGCCTTGGCCGCCCGGTGGATAATCGTTGCTCCAGGCGCCGAGCGCCGTGCGGCGCGCATGGTGGCCGGTGCGGAACACCATGATGTCGCCTTCGCCGATCTCGACGCCTTGCGCCTTCACGATCTCCTCCAGCTCGGCGCGGTTGACCGCTTCGCCGGGCTCCAGCCAGTCGACGCCGCGGTGATGCGCGGCATCGATCAGCACGCCGCGGCCGACGATGCCGTGGTAGTAGGCGGCGATGCTGCCCCAGTCGGAGCCTCGGGAGGTCAGCAGCTCGGCGGGCTTGTTGTTGTAGAGCTTGCCCTTGTAGGCGACGTGGTTGAGCGCATCGACATGGGTATGCGCGTCGCCATGGCTCGCCATGGCGAGGTAGCACATGCCGAAGGAGAGTCCGCTCTTGGAGATCGGGATGTCGTGCATCAGCGACATGAGGTGCACGGCGGGGTTCGGGTTGTCCGGCCCGGCCTGCTTGTTGATTGGGATCGTCATGGAGGCGATGCGGCCCTTCTTCACCAGGCGCGCCGCCGCCGCGATCTTCTCCGGCGTGATGTAGTTCATCGTGCCGAGCTCGTCGTCCGGCCCCCATTTGCCCCAGTTGTCCTTGGAGAGCTTCTGGAACATCGCGTCGAAGGCCGCCAGCGAGACGGGGGCGGGCGGCGTCAGCTTGCGGGTCGCGGCGGGTCGGTTCATGGCGGGTCTCCGTAAAACAGAGGGCGCGAAGCCATTCTGCTCCGCGCCGCGCAGTCCTGTCGATCCGGTCAGTCGTAGGTGTGCACTTCGAACGAGGTCACCCCATGATCGGCATTGGTGGTGCCGACGCCGAAGTTGAAGCCGATCCCCGGCGCGCCGGACTTGATGTTGTCGTCGGCGATCGAGATCATCTCCTGGCCGTTCAGATAGCCGGTGATCAGATTGCCGACGATCGAGGCTTCGATGATGTCGCCGTCCTTCACCCCGTACTTCCTGCCGATCAGCTTCTTCAGCGACGTCCAGCCGCCGACCGGGCCGTTCCAGCGCACGATCTCGGCATAGCCCTCGTCGGTGTCGAGGATGCGGAAGAACACCTCGTAGCCGTTGCAGAAGCTCGGCTTCATGTTGTGGCGCAGCCGGATCTGGACTTCCTGGAAGACCTTGTTGGTCTGGTTCCGGCTGAACACGCGGACCTTGCCGTACTGGTCCGGTCCCCATTGGCCGGTCAGGACCGCGGTCGGATCGTCATAGTCGCCGACCGCCGCGCCGGCCGCGGCTCCGGCGCCGAGCGTCGCCTGCTCGGCCCGGAGCTCCTTCACCTGGTTGCGCGAGACCTCGCCGAAGGCCTCGCCGTTCTTCACCAGCACATCGCACCAGTCGATGCCGTCCTTGCGTCCGTTCAGCCACAACCCGCCTTCCGAGATCGGCGTCTCGGTCCGCTTGAAGTCGGTCTTGTAGGAACGGACCGGCGTCTTCTTCGGCAGCTCCATCGCGTTTCCCCGTCGTTCTGGCGTGGCTCGTCTCAGAGCGGATGATGGTGCTTGGTGTCCTCCTGCTCGGAGACGATCGCGGCGGCCTTGGTCAGCCAATCCTGCTTACCCATGGCCTTCATCGCGAAGAGGATGACGATGCCGATCGCAAGCCAGATCGCCGCGACCAACGGCGTCCAGTTGTTGGGCGCCGCCGGCAGCGGCACGAAAGCGGCGTAGATCGAGTAGAGCAGAACCAGGCTGGTCCCGACCGGGAAGATGAAATGCTTGATCCAACTGAACTCGTCGCGCGCCTTGGTCCAGAAGTAGACGACCAGCCCGACGTTGGCCGCGACGTAGACGAAGATCACGCCCAGCACCAGCACGAAGGCGATCAGGAAGATGAACAGGGCCCAGGGATCGCCCCAGCCGTCCGTCTTGCCGTTGATCTGGGCGAACAGCCACGGCCCGCCGAAACCCAGCACCACCGAGAGGATGAGCTGCGCGGTGACGGCCGCGGTCGGGGTCTTGCGCGTCGGGTGCACCTGGCCGAACGAGGCGGGGAGCACGCCGGCGCGGCCCATGCTGTACCACATGCGGGTCGCGACGTTCTGGCAGGCGAGCGACGCACCGAGCACCGAGGTGATCATGGCCAGCAGGGTCAGCCACCACAGGCCGCCCCACACCCGATGCGCGATCACCAGCGCCGGCACTTCCGCCGACGACTTCAGGTTCGGCAGGTCGTCGGTGCCCCAGCCCACGACCTGGCCCCATTGCGCGATCACCAGCATGATGCCGATGATCAGGATCGAGGCCATGATCGAGCGCGGCACGTTGCGCCGGGGATTCTCGGTCTCCTCCGCCAGCGGCACGGCCGCTTCCCAGCCGGTCAAGCCCTGGACCGTCAAGACCACCACGATGAAGAATCCGGACGTGGTCGTCAGGCCCGCGGGATTGAACGATGGGCTGAAGGTCGCGAAGGTGAAGCCGCCCGGTCCCGGATCGGCGAGGCCGGTCAGGCCGAGCGCCAGCACGATCAGGAACTCGGCGAGGCCGACCCCGACGATGAACTTGATCGAGAACGAGATGCCGGTATAGCCGGCCCAGGTGACGAGCGGGATGCCGATGACCACCGCGTACCACCAGTGGAAGGTGATGTCGTAGTTCGATTTCAATTCGTCCTGCAGGATCTGCCCGAGGACGGCAAGCGAGGGACCGGCGACGATCGGCGAATAGAGGACGAAAACCCAGCCGGTGAGGAACCCCATCGATGGGCCCAAGGTGCGGCTCACATAGGTGAAGTAGCCGCCCGCCGAGGGGAACTTCCTGGCCAGCTCCATCAGGCAGACGCCGAGCGGGATCACGATGATGAGGCCGATCAAGTAGGCCAGCGGCGCCTGTCCGCCCGCGAACGTGACCAGCGTCTGGGTGAAGAAGAACGCGGCGATCGCGGGCGCGATATGCGTGATGTTCTGCATGATCGCGCCGGCCAGGCCGACTTCGCCGGCTTTCAGGTCGGTGACGGCGATATAGTCCTTGCCCGCCGCCTCGACGAAGCCGCCCGAGCCTCGGTCTGCACTGTTGGTTGCCATGTCTGCCCCCTTGTCCTTTTCGTGATTTCGGCGGTTCTCGCCGGGCCGCTTGTTCAGCTCAGATCTCTCACGCGTCTTCCATCAGGCGCGGCGCATCCTCGAAGGAGCGGAGATAGCTGATCCGCCCGTCCTTCAGCCGCAGCAGGTTGATGCCTTCGACCAGCCAGCCGCGCTCTTCGGCGTCGAACAGCACCGCGCGATATTCGACGCAATGCGCGTCGCGGCCGGCAAAGCTCGCTCTCACATCGACGGTGAGGCCGGGATAGGCGTCGAAGCTCTTGCGATAGAGCGCCGCGACCGCCTCATGGCCGCGATAGCTGCCGTCCGGGGTCACGACTTCGACGTCGGGCGTGAAGTGGGCCATCATCTTCGGGAGATCGCGGGCGCATTCGTCGTGCCAATAGGCGATGACCTTCGCCGTGGCCGCGGCCAGCGCGGCGCAGCCCGCGTCACTGCAGACGTCGCGGAGATCGAGGCCGGGCGCCGCCGAGACGCGATCGCCGGCACGGTCGCGCGCCGTGCTCACGGCGCGGGCGCCCTGGGCGCGAACATGGGTATGCGGCCGCCGAACCGACGCACCACCAGCCTCCCGACCTGCCTCGCCAACGCATTCTTATTATGAGGGCGGCGTTTCAGCCGGTTCCGATCCGGCGCGCCGACCGCGTACTCGCAACTGTCACCAGTTAACTTGAACATTCAACTTGGGTCAAGGATAAATAGGCTATGAACCTATGGACAGTTTGATCAACCGCGGCGGGACGCCGAAGGGTGGGGAAATCGCCTATCGTGCAGCCCAGGCGAATCGGAGCGGGGACGGGCCCATGACCGGCAGGCTGGACGGCAAGACGGCGATCGTGATCGGCGGGGCGCGCGGCATCGGCGCCGGGGTCTGCGAGGTCTTCGTGCGCGAAGGCGCCAAGGTCCTGCTCGCCGATATCGAGCCTGCCCTGGGCGAAGGCATCGCGGCGCGCTTTCCCGGCCGCGTGACCTTCGCGACGGCCGATATCTCGCGGCGCGCCGACATGCAGCGCCTGGCCGCGTCGGCGCTGGAGCGCTTCGGCCGGATCGACATCCTGGCCCAGGTCGCCGGCATCTATCCGAACCACCTGATCGAGGATCTCTCGGAGGAGGAATGGGATCGGGTGCTCGACATCAACCTGAAGGGCGCCTTCCTGGCGATCCAGGCCTGCTTCCCGGCGATGAAGCGGCAGCGCTACGGCCGGATCGTGCTCATGGGCTCGATCACCGGGCCGCTGGTGAGTCAGCTCGGCTACGCGCATTATTCGGCGAGCAAGGCGGGGCTGGTGGGACTGGCCAAAGCCGTCGCGGTCGAAGGCGCTGCGCATGGCATCACGGTGAACGTGGTCGAGCCGGGCAATGTCGAGACCGAGAATGCGCGTCGCGCGATGGGCGATGCCGGCATGGACAAGATGAGCGAGGCGGCCTTGCTGAAGCGCCTGGCGACGACGGTGGAGATCGGCGAAGCGGTGGCGTTCCTCGCTTCGGATCAGGCGGCCTATATCACCGGCACCAGCCTGGTGCTGGACGGCGGCCAGACCCTGCCGGAAGCGCGGCTGTAGACCTCTCGCCGAAATCTCGCGCAGGATGGAACCAGGTGCCCGGGTCCCGTTGCGAATGTTCGCATTCGCGAAGGGCCCGGGCATGACGAGTCATTCGAGCTTCAGGTGCCTCTCTACGAAACCCGTCATTGCCGGGCTTGACCCGGCAATCTCGCGCCAGGATGGAACCCGATGCCCAGGTCAAGCCTGGGCATGACGAGTCATTCGAGCTTCGCGATCAGCTCTTCCAGGATGGGGACTTGGTGCTTGTGCAGGCGCTCGCGCGCGTCCTCGATGCCGAACCAGGCGCCGCGATCGACTTCGGGGAAGCTCTGCATCTTTCCGGAATGCGGCGGCCATTCCATCTCGAACAGGTTGCTCTCGACCTTGTCGGCATCGACCTCGCCCTCGACGGCGAAGGCGTAGATGATCTTGCCGCCGGGCGGCTTGCGCGGCGTGAGCGCGATGAACTCGCCTGCGATGGATTGGCCGATCTCCTCGGCGAATTCCCGACGCGCCGCATCGAGCGGCGTCTCGGGATCGACGAACTCGCCCTTGGGGATCGACCAGGCGGCGAGGTCCTTCTTGGCCCAGAACGGCCCGCCGGGATGGGCCAGGAAGACCTCGATCACGCCGCGCCGCCGCCGATAGACCAGGATGCCCGCGGTCTGCTTCGCCATTCCGGCTCACCGTTTCGTCACTGCGCCGCGCGGCAAATTGCGCCATAATTCCCGCCAAGTCTCCTGCTAAGGCAGTGACGACTTCAGGAGCTTCCGATGAACCGTGCAGTTTTTCGTCTCGCCTCGGCTGGGGCGCTCGTTCTCGGGCTGGCCGGTCCTGCTTTCGCGCAAGACGCCGCTCCGACCACCGAGGATGCGCAGAAGATGGCGGTCGAAGGCCTGAGCAAGCTGCTCGACGCACTCGACCTCTTCGTGAAGTCGGTCCCGCAATACGCGGCGCCCGAGGTCCTGCCCAACGGCGACATCATCCTGCGCCGCTTGAATCCCCCCGCCGCGCCCAAGCCCACGGCGCCCGCACCCGACGAGACGCATACGTAAAGCGCGGACGTAGGAGCGCGGCATCAACCCCGCCATACTTGAGCGTTTGCCGGATGGAACGCGCCGCAGATCCAGCCTAGCTGTCGTACGAAAGGATCGCGTTGAACGGCACGTCGAGCTTGGTGCGGCCCATCAGGAAGTTGAGCTCGATGATCGAGGCCGCGGCCACGACCTCGGCGCCGACGCCGCGCAGCAGCTTGATCGCGGCACCCATCGT
>DASZYM010000596.1:0-2644 GCA_035545355.1 Dongiaceae bacterium | reverse complement strand
CGGCCGTGGAGATCGACCATGATGTCCATCTCCGCGCCGGCGCCCTTGCGCGCGGCGGCCATCAGACTCTCGGCTTCTTTCAGCGCGGCATAGCCGTCGAGCGGCGCCGATTTCGGCACGGCCAGGATCTTGACCGCGCTGAACCCGTCCTCGCGGCTCCGCGCTGCGCGCTCGGCGAAGGCGTTGGCGGCGGCGTCGTTATAGACCGCGGCGGAATCGCCGCCGCCGAGATGGTCGTACATCCGCAGCGTCTTGCGCGCGAGGCCGCCCAGGAGCTGCCAGAGCGGCACGCCGAATTCCTTGGCCTTGATGTCGTGCAGCGCCTGGTCGATGCCGGACAAAGCCGACATGGTGACGATGCCGCGCTTGAAGAACGGGTGGCGGAACAGCACCTGCCAGATATGCTCGATGTTGCGCGGATCCTCGCCGATGACCAGCGGGCCGAGATCCGCGATGGCGCCGGTCACCGCCTGGGTCTGGAATTCCAGGGTCGCCTCGCCCAGGCCATAAAGCCCCGGCTGGTCGGTCTCGACCCGCACGAAGATCCAGTTGCGCAGGCGCGCATTGACCACGGTGGTCCCGATCGCGGTGATCTTCATGTCACTTGCCGCGGATCGACTGGCGGCGCACCCGGCGGGCGATGATGGTCTGCAGTACGACCGAGACCACGATCACGAAGCCGAAGGCGAGCTGGGTGTAGAAGGCGTTGATCCCCGCCGAGACGATGCCGGCATTGATCGCGCCGATGATGTAGGAGGCGACCAGCGAGCCGACGATGCTCCCCGTTCCGCCGAACACCGAGGTACCGCCGAGGAAGACCGAGGCGATGGTCTGCAGCAGCGAGCCGTCGCCGGTGGTCGGCCAGAAGTAGTTGCCGTAGAGCGAGGTCATCAGGCCGGCGAAGACCGAGACCACGCCCATCAGCATGAAGGCGCGGGTCTTCACGCTGACCACGTTGATGCCCATCAGGTCGGCGCTGAGCGGGTTGTCGCCGACCAGGAAGACGTGGGCGCCGAACCGGGTGCGGTTCAGCAGGAACCACATCGCGACCGCCATGCCGATCGCCCAGATCGTCTCGCCCGGGAAGCCGAAGACATGGAAGGTGAAGAGGCCGAGCATGGCGCCGTATTTGTCGTCGGTCAGCGCCACGCCGGTGCCGTTCATCAGCACCAGCTCGATGCCGCGGTAGAGGAACGAGGTGCCGATGGTGATGACCAGGGAGGGGATGTTGAGCCGCGCCACCAAGGCGCCGTTGATCCAGCCGCAGACGGCGCCGGTGGCAAATCCCACGACCAGGGCCAAAGGCTGCGGCCAGCCGGCCTCGGCGGTCAGGCAGAAGGCGGCGGTGCCGAGCGCCATCACCGAGGGGAAGGAGAGGTCGATCTCGCCGGTGATGACGACGAAGGTCAGCGCCAGAGCCAGCACGCCGAACAGCGGCGTGGTCTCGCCGAAGGCGATGTAGATGTCCTTGTCCATGAAGACGTCGGGCGCCGCGATCACGAAGCCGATCCACATCACCAGGCCGACGCAGATGATGCCGAGCTGCGAGCCGGAGCGGCGCAGAATCGAGGGCGGGGCGACGCGGTTGCCCGCTGGCTTGCCATTCGGTCGGGTCTTCGCGGCGGTGTCGCTGCTCATCTCGCTGTCCCTCAGTCGATCGTGCCGGTGCGCGCGACGTGGTACAGCCGGTCGATGAGCTGCTCCATGGTGATGTCGCTCTTGTTGAAGACGCCGGCCACCTTGCCGCGGTCCAGCACGTAGAGCCGGTCCACCACCGGATAGACGTGGAAGATGTTGTGGTCGATGAAGATCGCCGAACGGCCCGCGGTCTTGATGCCCTGGACGAAATCCAGGGTCTTCTTGGTCTCGCTCAGGGAGAGGCCCATGGTCGGCTCGTCCAGCACCACCAGCTTGGCGTCGAAATAGAGCGCGCGGGTGATGGCCACGCCCTGCTTCTCGCCGCCGGACATGGTCATGACCACGTTGTCGGGATGGACAGCGGCGGAGGTGAAGCCCATATGCTCGCTCATCAGGCGCGCGGCTTCCGACTTCATGCGTTTCACGTCGAGGAAGCCCAACGCGTTGCGCGGTTCGCGGCCCATGAACAGGTTGCGCCAGATCGGCTGCTTCTCCGCGAGCGCGCGTTCCTGGTAGACCGTCTCGATGCCGAGTGCCCGCGCCCGCGCCACCGACCAGTCGTGGATCAGCCTGCCGTCGAAATAGATCTCGCCGCCGGCATCGGGCCGGTGATAGCCCATGATGGTCTTCACCAGGGTCGACTTGCCGGCGCCGTTATCGCCCAGGAGGCCGACGATCTCGCCGGGATAGACCGTGAAATCCACCTTGGAGAGCGAGCGCACCTCGCCGAAGGTCTTGGAGACGTTGCGGAGCTCGATGATCGGTGTGGGCGCGTTGGGCGAAGAATCGGGCATTCCTAACTCCGGAAAGACGAGGGTCGCGGAGCCTGCGCCCCGCGACCCTTCGCGCGGATTCTGGATCAGCGGATTTCCTTGGCCGCCAGCGGCGCGACCGCGGCGACATTCGTCTTATCGACGAAGGCGCCCGCGGTGTTGATGTCGAGGCCGGCGAACCCGAACTTCTTGGTCAGGCAGATGTTCAGGATCGGGATGTAGCCCTGCAGGAA
>DASZYM010000595.1:0-19126 GCA_035545355.1 Dongiaceae bacterium | reverse complement strand
TAATAGGCGACGTTCATATGTCCGTTGCCGTCGATCCATTCCGGGCGGACCTTGAGATCGTTGCACACGAACGGCGCTGGGATGGCGGGGCGGCTGTCATTCGGCATTTGCGGCACCTTGATTATCGCGGCGCACCATGCGGGCTGACCGAGGCTCGGTCAAGGCGGCGGGAACCGGGAACGGAAGCGCCGGGCCACGCGAAATGACGGTAAGTCCGGCGCTTCGCGGGTTGTATACAATCTTTCCAACCCCGTGAAAATGCTGGGGAAGATCAAGCCAGGAATTGACACCGTTCCGCGAACCGGCCTACGGTCAGCTTCAACGGGGAGCTTCAAAACCAAACAACCGACAACAGGCTTCCCGAAAAAGCCTTTGAGGGAGATTTAAAATGAACGTTCGGCTTATGACCGCCACGGCGGCCTTTGCCCTGGTGATGGGCCTTGGCATGTCCGCCCAAGCGGCTTCCACCTTGCGCTACTGCTCCGAGGGCAGCCCGGAAGGGTTCGGCCCGCAGCTCTATGACTCCGGCACCACGCTCGACGTGGTGCGTCCGATCTTCAACCGCCTGGTCGAGATCAAGTTCGGCACCACCGATCCGATGCCGAGCCTGGCCGAGAAGTGGGAGATCTCGGATGACGGTCTCACCTACACCTTCCATCTGCGCCACGGCGTGAAGTTCCAGACCACCAAGTTCTTCAAGCCGACCCGCGAGTTCAACGCGGACGACGTGGTCTTCAGCTTCAACCGGATGCTCGACAAGAACAATCCGTACCACAACGTCAACGGCGGCTCCTATGCCTACTTCGAAGGCATGGGCATGCCGGACACCATCAAGAGCGTCGAGAAGGTCGACGACTACACGGTGAAGATGACGCTGACCCATCCGGAGGCGCCGTTCATCTCCGAGATCGCGATGGAATGGGCGTCGATCCTGTCGTCGGAATACGCCGACAAGCTCACCAAGGACGGCAAGCAGGAGCAGATCGACCAGATGCCGGTCGGCACCGGCCCGTTCAGCTTCGTCTCCTATGAGAAGGACGCGGTCATCCGCTACAAGGCCAACCCGAGCTACTGGCGCGGCAAGCAGAAGATCGAGAATCTGGTCTTCGCGATCACCAAGGATCCGGCGGTCCGCAAGGCCAAGCTGATGAAGGGCGAGTGCGATATCATGCCGTATCCCGCGGCCGCCGATATCGAAGCCCTGAAGGCCGATCCGAAGCTCACCGTCATGGAGAGCCCGGGCCTCAACATCGCCTATCTCACCATGAACGCCACGATGAAGCCGTTCGACAACAAGTCGGTGCGTCAGGCGATCAACATGGCGATCAACAAGGACGCGATCATCAAGGCGGAATACCTGGGCGGCGCGATCGCGGCGACCAACGTGCTCCCGCCGACGATCTGGGGCTACGACAAGGACATCCAGCCCTATGCGTACGATCCGGACAAGGCCAAGCAGATGCTGGAAGCGGCCGGGGTGAAGGACCTCTCGGTCGACCTCTGGTACCAGCCGGTGTCGCGTCCGTATAACCTCGACGGCAAGAAGATGGGCGAGCTGATGCAGGCCGACCTCGCCAAGGTCGGCATCAAGGCGAACCTCGTCACCTATGACTGGGCCGAGTACCTGAAGCGCCTGCATAACGGCGAGGCGCCGATGGCCCAGATCGGCTGGACCGGCGATATCGGCGATCCGGACAACTTCCTCTACCTGCATGGCTGCGGCGGCACCGGTCAGGCCCCCGGCCAGAACAATGAGAAGTGGTGCAACAACGACTACGACGCGTTGCTGAAGCAGGGCAAGGAGACCTCGGACCAGGCCAAGCGGACCGAGATCTACGCCAAGGCCGAGCAGATCGTGCATGACGAGGCCGCGGTCGTCCCGATCGTGCACTCGGTCGTCTACATGCCGATGAGCAAGAAGATCCAGGGCTACGTCATGGATCCTCTGGGCTTCCACAACTTCGAAGGCGTCTCGATCCAGTAATGAACGCCTGAGCGATGAGTGCCGGCGGAGGCATCGCCTCCGCCGGTTGCTTTTTGCGGTGACCGCTGCCAGATGATCCGCTTCGTAATCCAGCGCGTGCTGCTGATCATCCCGACTTTTCTCGGGGCGGCGCTGCTGACCTTCGTCCTCATCCACGCCATCCCCGGCGACCCGATCCAGATGATGCTGGGCGAGAAGGTGATCGATCCGGCGCGCAAGGCGGCGATGCTGGCGCAATACGGCCTGGACCAGCCGCTCTGGATGCAGTTCCTGCAATACATCTGGCACGTGGTGCAGGGCGATTTCGGCAAGTCGATCGTCACCAAGAACCCGGTGCTCGACGACTTCTTCTCGCTCTTCCCGGCGACCATCGAGCTCGCGGTCTGCGCCATGGTGTTCGCGATCGCGGTCGCGATCCCCGCCGGCGTGCTGGCCGCGGAGAAGCGCGGCTCGATCTACGACCATGCGCTGATGGGCGCCGCCCTGACCGGCTATTCCATGCCGATCTTCTGGTGGGGCCTGCTGCTGATCCTGCTGTTCTCGGTGCAGCTCGGCTGGACGCCGGTCTCCGGCCGCATCGACCTCGACTACTATTTCGACGACGGCACCAATTTCATGCTCTGGGATTCGCTGATGTCCGACCAGGACGGCGCGTTCATCTCGGCGGTCTCGCATCTGATCCTGCCGGCGATCGTGCTGGGCACGATCCCGCTCGCGGTGATCGCGCGGATGACGCGCTCGGCGATGCTGGAGGTGCTGGGCGAGGATTACGTCCGCACCGCCAAGGCCAAGGGCCTCTCGCGCTTCCGCGTGGTCGGCATCCATGCGCTGCGCAACGCGCTGATCCCGGTCGTCACCGTGATCGGCCTGCAGGTCGGCACCCTGATGGGCGGCGCGATCCTGACCGAGAACATCTTCTCCTGGCCGGGCGTCGGCTCCTGGCTGGTCAACTCGATCTATCAGCGCGACTACCCGTCGGTGCAGGGCGGCGTGCTGCTGATCGCGACCTTCGTCATCCTGATCAACCTCTCGGTCGATCTGGTCTACGGCGTGCTCAACCCACGCATCCGGGGGCGCCGATGACTGAAACCGCCGTCGCCGTGGCGCAGACGACCGCCGCGCCGGTGCTGACGCCGCGCCGCGAGATCTGGCTGTCGCTCCGCGCCAACAAGGGCGCCATGGCGGCGCTCTCCCTCATCGTGCTGCTGATCCTCTGCGCGATCTTCGCGCCGCTGATCGCGCCCCAGGATCCCATCGCCCAGGACCCGATCAACCGCGTGCTGATGCCGCCGGCCTGGGATGACGGCGGCTCCTGGGCCTTCCCGCTCGGCACCGACGGGCTCGGGCGCGACATGCTCTCGCGCATCATCTACGGCTCGCGCTATTCGCTGATGATCGGCGCCATCGTGGTGACCCTGAGCCTCGCCATCGGCGTCCTGCTCGGCCTCGCCTCCGGCTTCTACCGCGGCACGGTCGATACCCTGATCATGCGCCTGATGGACATCATCCTGGCGCTGCCGAGCCTGCTGCTCGCGATCGTGATCGTCGTGCTTCTGGGCGCTGGCTTGCGCAATGCGATGATCGCCGTCGCCATCACCAATATCCCGCATTATGCGCGGCTGACCCGCGCCGCGGTCCTGAACGAGCTCACCAAGGATTACGTCGTCGCCTCCCGGGTCTCGGGCGCCGGCACATTGCGGCTCATGTTCAAGACCGTGCTGCCGAACTGCCTGGCGCCGCTGATCGTGCAATCGACCCTCGGCATCTCCTCGGCGGTGCTCGATGCCGCGGCGCTGGGGTTCCTCAATCTCGGCGCACAGCCGCCCACGCCGGAATGGGGCACCATGCTGGCCGATGCGCGGCAGTATATCGAGCGCGCCTACTGGACCGTGACCTTCCCCGGCCTCGCCATCCTGGTCACGGTGCTGGCCTTCAATCTCCTGGGCGACGGGCTGCGCGACGCGCTCGACCCCAAGCTGAAGCGCTGAGGGGATCGCCGTGGCGCTGCTCGAGATCCGCAACCTCTCGGTCGAGTTCCAGACCCATCGCGGCCCGTTCCGCGCGGTGGACGGCCTCGACCTCACGCTGGAGAAGGGCGAGCTCCTCGGCGTGGTCGGCGAATCCGGCTCGGGCAAGAGCGTCGCCATGCTCGCCGTCATGGGCCTGATCGCCTATCCTGGGCGGGTGATGGCCGACCGCATGAGCTTCGACGGCACCGACCTGCTGAAGCTCTCGGCCAATGCCCGGCGGAAGATCACCGGCAAGGACATCGCCATGATCTTCCAGGAGCCGATGACCAGCCTCAACCCGTGCTTCACCATCGGCTTCCAGATCATGGAGGCCCTGGCGGTGCATGAAGGCGGCAGCCGCCGCCGGCGCAAGGAACGAACGATCGAGCTCTTGCGCCAGGTCGGCATCCCGGCGCCGGAGACGCGCGTCTCGTCCTTCCCGCATCAGCTCTCCGGCGGCATGAATCAGCGCGCGATGATCGCCATGGCGATCGCCTGCAATCCGAAGCTGCTGATCGCCGACGAGCCGACCACGGCGCTCGACGTCACGATCCAGGCGCAGATCCTGGACCTGCTGGTCGACCTGCAGAAGCAGCGCGGCATGGCCATGGTGCTTATCACCCATGATATGGGCGTCGTCGCCGAGACCGCCGAGCGGGTCAGCGTCATGTATGCCAGCCAGCAGGTGGAGATGCAGCCGGCCGCGACGTTGTTCGAGGAGCCGCGCCATCCTTACACGGCGGCGCTTCTGGAAGCCTTGCCGGAACGCAGCGTCGATAAGAAGCGCCTCGCCACCATTCCCGGCATGGTGCCCGGCATCGCCGACCGGCCGACCGGCTGTGTGTTCAACCCGCGCTGCAATTTCGTGACCGACAAGTGCCGCGCCGAACGGCCGGGGCTCAACGACTACAAGGGCGCCAAGACGCGCTGCCACTATCCGCTGGAGCACGGCCGTCCGACCGGCCATCCCGATCCGCGCTATGCCGGCACCGAGGCCGAGGCGATGCGGCCGATTTCGGGGGCGGCGTCATGAGCGCCGTGTCGCGTCAGACCGATTCCATGTCGGTCGAGCCGGCGCCGGCCGGCCCGGTGCTGAAGGCGACCGACCTGCATCGCCACTACGCCGTCTCCCGCGGCCTGCTGCGCGCCCCCGCGACATTGCGCGCGGTCGCCGGGGCGAGCTTCGTGCTCAATCCCGGCCGCACCCTGGCGGTGGTCGGCGAATCCGGCTGTGGCAAGTCCACGCTCGCCCGCCTGGTGACCATGATCGAGCGGCCGACATCCGGCCGCCTGGAGATCGACGGCACCGATGTCGCGACCGCCGACGGCGCCACGCTGAAGGCGCTGCGACCCAAAGTGCAGATGGTGTTCCAGGATCCCTACGGCTCGCTCAATCCCAGGAAGCAGATCGGTCAGATCCTGGAAGAGCCGCTGGAGATCAATACCACCCTCGACGCCAAGGCGCGCAGCGAGGCGGCGCGGCAGATGCTGAGCCATGTCGGGCTCAGGCCCGAGCATTACAACCGCTATCCGCACATGTTCTCCGGCGGCCAGCGCCAGCGCATCGCCATCGCCCGGGCGCTGATGCTGAAGCCCAGGATCGTCGTCGCCGACGAGCCGGTCTCGGCGCTCGACGTCTCGATTCGCGCCCAGGTCCTCAATCTGCTGATGGACCTGCAGCACGAGCTGAACCTCGCCTATATGTTCATCTCCCATGACTTGAGCGTCGTCCGGCACATCGCCGACGACGTCATGGTCATGTATCTCGGCCGTCCGGTGGAGCAGGGGAGCAAGGAGCAGGTCTTCGACTCGCCCCGCCATCCCTATACCCAGGTCCTGCTGGCCGCGACTCCCTCGGTCGATCCCAAGGCCCGGTCCCGGCGCCTGACGGTCAAAGGCGAGCTTCCATCGCCGATCAACCCGCCTTCGGGCTGCGCCTTCCACCGCCGCTGCCCGTTTGCCGCCGAGCGCTGCGCCCAGGAACGACCGGAATTGCGCGAAGTCGCCGGGCGGTTAGTTGCCTGTCACTTTGCTGAATCAACAGACTTGGCCAATTCGCCAAGCCCTTGATCCGATTCGCTTAGTTTTGCGGCATTTCTGCCACAGGATGTGATTACCGCCACACAGAACTGCCATGACTCCGCTAGTTTTTGGCGTTTCCCTGTGGTACGCAAATTCGCCTTGGTAAAGATCGCCGCACCCCGGGGGGTTATGCATAAGAGCGGGGCAGCGGACTCCTTACTGTTGGTTAAGATTTTCCATGGACCATGCCGCGCGCCATCGCCGGCAGGCGTCCGGACGAGAGGATGAACCGGCTTTGCCGCCCGCTGCACTCACTGAAGCCTTGGCTGAGGTGCCGCGGAGCAGGCTGGAGTAGTACAAGGGATTTGGGGATCCAATGAATTTCAAGCTGAAGTTCGATCGGATGGTTCTGGCGACCGGTGTGGTCGCCGCCACCGTGTTCATGAGCGGCTGCGCGACGCCTCCCGATCCGAACGACGAAGCGGCGGTCGAGGCCTATAACGAGGCCAACGACCCGCTCGAGCCGATGAACCGCTACTTCTTCGAGGTCAACCACGTCCTCGACGAGATGATCCTGAAGCCGTTCGCCGGCTACTATCACACCGCTTTGCCGCAATTCGCCCAGGACGGCGTGCGCAACGCGCTTCGGAACCTGCATTCGCCGACGATCTTCGCGAACGACATGTTCCAGGGCAGTTTCGACCGCGGCGGCGACACCGCGGCCCGCTTCTTCATCAACAGCACGATCGGCTTGGCGGGCCTGTTCGACGTCGCCGACAGCTTCGGGCTGAAATATCACGATGAGGATTTCGGGCAGACGCTGGGCTGGTACAAGGTCGGCGAAGGCCCATATCTGATGCTGCCGGTGCTCGGGCCCAGCAACCCGCGCGACCTGACCGGCCGCGTCGTGGATTACGCGCTCGATCCGCTGACCTGGGTCGGCTACATCTACAACGTCGGCTGGATCAACACGGTCCGCGGCGGCCTCGAGGGTCTCGACACCCGCGCCCGCAACATGCAGGCGATCGAAGAGCTGCAGAAGGGCTCGGTGGACTTCTACGCCACGATCCGCAGCCTCTATCGCCAGCATCGCAACGACGCGATCCGCAACGGCGAGGATCCGAACGACGTGATCAGCCAAGGCATCACCACCGAGGACCAGATCCCGTCCGACGGCAAGGATGCGCCGACGGTCATGTTGCTGCCGACCGCCAAGGCGCCGGATTCGGGCAATCTGCCCCAGGGTCAAGTGAGCGAAGCGAACTAGCTGACATCATGTTGAACAGACGCGTCTTCCTGACCTCCGCCCTTGCGGCGTCCTTCCTGCTGAGCGGTGCGGTCGCGATACCGGCCCGCGCCGCGGCCGATCTCTCGGCTTTCGTCGGCGAGGTTTCCGATGCCTCGATCACCAGCCTGTCGCAGGCCAATCCGACCGATCCGGCCCGTGCGGCGGCGCTGAAGCCGATCCTGCTGAAATATTTCGACATGCCGGGCCTCGCCAAGCATGTGCTCGGCGCCTACTGGAAGAAGATCTCGCCGGACCAGCAGCAGGAATTCACCTCGGTCTTCACCAACTATGTGGCGTCGGTCTATGGCCAGCGCTTCAAGGAATACAAGGGCCAGAAGCTCGAGGTGAAGCGCGTCCGCGACCAGGGCGCGAGCGCCACGGTCTTCACCGCGGTCGCCGGGGGCAGCGAGGATTCGGGCGCCCGCGTCGATTGGGAGATCAACAACAGCGGCGCGGCGCCGCTGGTGGAAGACATCCGCGTCGAGGGCCTGAGCCTGGCGGACACGCATCGCCAGGAATTCACCTCGGTCCTGTCGCAGCATGGCGGCGACATCAACGCCCTGATGAGCATCCTGAAGCAGAAATCGCTGGTGAACTGAGCCGGCGGGTTTGGCCCCGAGTTCAAACGGCCGCGACGAGAGTCGCGGCCGTTTTGTTTTTGGGCGTCGGCGCGCTGGCTCGTCGGTCCCGCTTGCGCGCGGACATTACGGCTGCATCAACCCCACCTTACCGCCCCATCTTGGGGCGGAGCGGATGTATCGCGTTCTTGGATGCGAAAAGTCATCACGCACGTGACGTGCGCCGAAGGGCACGCACTATGCTTGCGTCCCCGCCCCGAGATCGGGGCGGTAAGGTGGGGTTGACTGCAGCCGTGATGTTTCCGGCAGAGGACGCGCCGGACAAATCCAGCGCGCCCCGCCGGAAGCAAACTCACGCCACCTTCGCGGTCGCCTCGATCGCCTGGCCGATCGTGGTCTGCAGCAGGTCGAAGCCCTGCTCGAGCTGCTTGTCCGGGATGGTCAGCGGCATCAGGAAGCGCAGCACGTTGGCGTTGACGCCGCAGGACAAAAGGATGAGCCCGTTCTCCGCCGCCTTCGCCACCACGGCCTTGGTCAGGTCCGCGTCCGGCGTGCCGTCGGACTTCACCAGCTCGCAGGCGACCATCGCGCCCAGGCCGCGGATGTCGCCGATCCGGTTGCCGAAGCTGTTCTTGCGCTTCATCTCGGTCAGGCGCTCCAGCATGCGCTTGCCGATGACGTTGGCGCGCTCCAGCAGGTTCTCCTCTTCCATCACGTCGAGCACCGCATTGGCCGCGGCACAGCCGATCGGCGAGCCGGCATAGGTGCCGCCGAGGCCGCCCGGCGCCGGCGCGTCCATGATCTCCGCGCGGCCGGTGACCGCCGAGATCGGGAAGCCGCCGGCCATGGACTTCGCCATGGTGATGAGGTCGGGCTCGACGCCGGCATGCTCGCAGGCGAACATCTTGCCGGTGCGCGCGAAGCCCGACTGGATCTCGTCGACGATGAAGACGATGCCGTGCTTGGTGCAGATGTCGCGCAGGGCGCGCATGAACTCGAACGGCACGATGTTGAAGCCGCCTTCGCCCTGCACCGGCTCGATGATGATCGCGGCCACGTTGTCCGGGCCGATATCGGCCTTGAACAGCGTGTCGAGCTGCTTCAGCGCCGCGGCGCCGTCGTCTTTCAGCGCCGGATCGGGGAAGGGCACATGATAGACGTCGGTCGGGAAGGGACCGAAGCCGATCTTGTAGGGCGCATACTTGCCGGTCAGCGCCATGCCCATCAGGGTGCGGCCGTGGAAGGCGCCGGAGAAGGCGATGATGCCGGCGCGCTTGGTATAGGCGCGGGCGATCTTGACCGCGTTCTCGACCGCTTCGGCGCCGGTCGTGAGGAAGATGGTCTTCTTCGCGAAGTCGCCGGGCGTGAGCTTGTTCAGCCGCTCGGCCAGCCGGATATAGGGCTCGTAGGGCGTCACCTGGAAGCAGGCATGGGTCAGGTTCTCGACCTGCTCCTTGACCGCGGCGATGATCTTCGGATGGCAATGCCCGGTATTGACGACCGCGATGCCGCCGGCGAAGTCGATGTATTTCTTGCCTTCTTCGTCGACGATCTCGGAATTGTTGGCCGATTTCGCATAGACGGCGAAGGCGTTGCCCACGCCGCGCGGCACGGCGGCGCCCCGCCGCTGATGCAGGCTGGCATTGGATGACATGGTGCTTCCTCGTAGATGTTGGCGCTGGATGTGCTTGGGAATGTCGGTCGGACTATAGCCAGCTTGATCCGGGGGCGCCACCCGGCGGGGCGGGTTGGAAAGACGGCCTGGAACCGGTGTCGAAAACGCCAACGGGCCGCGCAAGGGCGGCCCGTAACGCATTGAAATAGCTGACTAGACAGCGAGCGGCTGTCAAGCGGCGAGCGACTGGCCGCCGCTCTTCATCGCGGCTTCGCCATCGAGCACCGCCGCCACGGCATGCACCGTCGCGGCGATCCGGACTGCGGCCTGGATCGCCTCGGTCGAGAGGCCCGCTTTGCGGAGCTCGTGCTCATGCGCATCGATGCACATGCCGCAGCCATTGACCGCCGAGACGGCCAGCGACCAGAGCTCGAAATCCGCCTTCTCGACGCCCGGCTTGGCGATGACGTTCATCCGGAGCTTCGCCGGCAGGGTCTTGTAGTCCTTGGCCGAGGCCAGATGGACGAAGCGGTAATAGATGTTGTTCATCCCCATGATCGCCGCCGCGGCCTTGGCCGCCTCCAGCGCCTGGGGCTCCAGCTTCGGCCCGAACTCGGCGACGATCGCCTGCGTCACCGTCTCGTTGCGCGCGGCCAGCGCCGAGGCCACGAACGTTCCCGCCCGCTGCTGGTCGGTGAGCGCCGCCTCGGTGGCGAGGCTCGACAGGTTCAGCTTCAGATCCTTCGCATACTCGGGCAGCGAAGCCTTCAAGGTTTCGATGGTCATTCTGGTTCTCCAAACGGTTGCGACCCGTCGACCCCTCACCCCGCCCTCTCGCTCAAGGGGAGAGGGGGATTTTGTTGGCTGGATGCGGCTGGGAGACCCAGACCATCCGGCATGCAGATCCCCTTCTCCCCTTGAGGGAGAAGGCAGGGATGAGGGGTCGAAGACTCTATCCAGCGACACGCTTAGCTTACGCGGCCTTCAGCGTGTCCTGGCCCTTCTGCCAGTTGCAGGGGCAGAGCTCGTCGGTCTGCAGCGCGTCGAGGACGCGCAGCACTTCCGCCGGGTTCCGGCCGACGCTGAGGTCGTTCACCGAGGCGAAGCGGATGATGCCTTCGGGATCGACGATGAAGGTCGCGCGGAGAGCGACGCCCTCCTTCTTGTCGAGCACGCCGAGCTCGGTCGAGAGCTCGCGCTTGATGTCGGCGAGCATGGCGAAGGGCAGGCCCTTCAGGTCCTCGTGGCTCTTGCGCCAGGCGAGATGCACGAACTCGCTGTCGATCGACACGCCGTAGACCACCGCGTCGCGGTCGTTGAAATCGCCGTTCAGCTTGCCGAAGGCCGCGATCTCGGTCGGGCAGACGAAGGTGAAGTCCTTGGGCCAGAAGAAGACGACCTTCCACTTGCCCGGGTTGCTGTCATTGGAAACCGGCTGGAACGCATGGTTCATGTCCTCGGACACGACGCCGGTCAGTTCGAAACGGGGAAACTTGTCGCCCACGGTCAACATTCTGGGAAATCTCCTGTTCAATCGGGTTGTCGGCAGGGGTTGCGAACGGTTCTCAATGTGGGCGGTCTTGTGCCATCGGGCTAATTGATTATATTGGCTATATCAATCGAGTGGATCGATCATGTTCCTGCCGACCCTGAAACAGCTCCGCTATCTGACCGCGCTCGACGAGCACAAGCATTTCGGCCGCGCCGCCGCGGCCTGCTTCGTCTCGCAATCGACCCTCTCCGCCGGCCTGCAGGAGCTGGAGACCTTGCTCGGCACCAGCCTGGTCGAGCGCAACAACCGCTCGGTGGTGTTCACGCCCTTGGGGCGCGAGATCGCCGCCCGCGCCCGCATCGTGCTGCGCGAGGCGCAGGAGCTGGCCGAGCTCGCCGCCGCCGCCAAGGACCCGCTCTCGGGCGCGCTGCGTCTCGGCGTGATCCCGACGATCGGCCCGTTCCTGCTGCCGCAGGTCCTGCCGAAGCTGCGCAAGGCCTATCCGAAGCTGAAGCTCTATCTGACCGAGGACCTGACCCAGCGGCTGGTCGATGAGCTGCACGAGGGCGCGCTGGATTGCGTGCTGCTGGCTTTGCCGGTCGAGACCGGCGAGGCGGAGAAGATGCTGCTGTTCGACGACCCGTTCGAGCTGGTCGCGCGCAAGGACAACCCGCTCGCCGAGAAGGCCAAGATCTCGACGGGCGATCTGCAGGATGCGCCGCTGCTCCTGCTGACCGACGGCCACTGCCTGCGCGACCACGCGCTCGATGCCTGCCATCTCGGCCGCCGCCCGGCCGGCACCGACGTCACCGCCACCAGCCTGCACACTTTGGTCGAGATGGCGGCCAACGGCCTCGGCGTGACGCTGATCCCGGACATGGCGCTCAAGGCCAAGCTGCTGAAGGGCTCCGAGCTGGTCGCGCGGCCCTTGTCCGGCGGCAAGCCCGGCCGCCGCATCGGCCTCATCTGGCGCAAGACCAGCGCGCGGGAGAAGGAGTTCCGCCTGCTGGGGAACGCGATCAAGGACGCGTATCTGGCAGCTAAATAAAGTCCGTCATGCCCGGGCTTGCCCCGGGCATCTCGTGCCGTCGGATAAAGATCGCCGGGTCAAGCCCGGCGATGACGATTTGTGGTCAATCCGACAGCAGCGGCCCCTTGCGGTGTGGGAGAGGCTCCTTGCCGGCGACCATGGTGATGCCTTCCCCGGGCGGCACCAGCTTCTTCGACAGGCGCGAGACCACGATGCCGTCGGTGATCGCGCGCATCTCGGTCCGCGCGCTCGATTGATCTTCGGCCAGCGGGTCGATCACCTCGGCGACGAGGTCGCCCTTGTGCACCATGTCGCCGAGCTTGACGTGATAGGCGAGGATGCCGCCGCGTGGCGCGCGCATGTAGTCGGCGCCGTCGAGCGGCGTCGCCTCGCAGAGCAATTGCGGCAGCGGACCGGGATCGCCGGCGATCAGGCCGCGGCGCTGCAGGAAGCGGAAGAGTGCGCGGCCGTCGCGCGCGCCCAGGTCGTCGAACACATCGAACTGGCCGCGGAACTCGACGGTCGAGGTCAGGACTGCGATCGGGATGGGGAAGCGGTCGCCGAAATGGACCTTCAGCTTGTGGAAGGCGAGGTAGATCTGCTCCTCGAAGCTCTGGCCGCCGGAATCGGTCGCGAGGAAGACCGCGTGCGAGCCGGTCTCCGCGGCAAGATCGGCGCCGTTCGGCCAGTAATCCTTGGTGAGGTAGATATGCATCAGCGCTTCGTCGTCGCAATGCATGTCGAGGATGATGTCCGCGTCATAGGCGAGCTTGTAAAGCTCGATGCGCAGACGCGGGAACTCCGCATCGCCGCGCATGCCGGCCAGCTTGCGGCCCATCGCCTCGCGGATCACCGCGACGTTCTGCGCGGGATCGGCGCCGAGGCGCGATTCCACCGACTCGACCAAGCCCTCGAACATGTCGGGCCAGTTGCGGTTGAAGTTGCCGCCGCCGCGCAGCTCCGAGCGGCCGACATGATAGCCGGCGACGTTCTGCGCGAGGCCGATCGGATTGGCGACCGGCACGACGATGATCTCGCCCTTGATCTCGCCGCGCTTCTCCGCCTCGTCCAGCATGCGGATCAGGTGATGCGCCGCCATCATCGCCGGGATCTCGTCGGCATGGATCGAAGCCTGGAGATAGGCCTTCGGCCGCGCGCCGGCCCGGCCGTAATGGTGCGCCAGCAGGTAGCGCTCGGTGCCGGGGCTGGTCGACCCCAGGGAGATTCGCTCGATTCGCTTTGCCATAGTCGTCCCTGACAGTTGAGGCCTCCGGCCGCCGCTTGAGTCACGGCTCGCCGCTTCACTCCCGCTCGATGAGGGATGTCCGGAAGGCCGGTAAATAGAGCCTTTCAGCCATTTTCGTGTCAAGCAGAGCGGCAAGGCCCGGCTTGCGGTTTGAGACGCCGACCCCACCTGCTATAAGGCCCCATGAACGAAAATCCGCTCGAAAATCCCGGAATCGACGCGCCCTATCTCACGGGGTTGAACGATCGCCAGCGCGAGGCGGTGCTGGCCCTGGACGGCCCGGTTCTCGTGCTCTCCGGCGCCGGCACCGGCAAGACCCGCGTGCTGACGACCAGGCTCGCGCATATCCTGATGACCCGGCGCGCCTGGCCGAACCAGATCCTCGCCGTCACCTTCACCAACAAGGCGGCGAACGAGATGAAGGGCCGCATCTCGGCGATCCTCGGCCGGCCGGTCGAAGGCTGGTGGCTGGGCACGTTCCATTCGCTGGCGGCGCGCATCCTGCGCATTCATGCCGAGCAGGTGGGGCTCAAATCGAATTTCACCATCCTCGACACCGACGACCAGCTTCGGCTGGTGAAGCAGCTCATCCAGTCGGAAGGGCTCGACAGCCAGAAATGGCCCTCGCGGGTGGTGCTGGGCTTCATCGAGCGCTGGAAGGATCGCGGCCTGACGCCCGACAAGGTGACCCGTGCCGAGCAGGCCGAGCTCGGCAACGGCCGCATCCTCGACATCTATCGCGAATACCAGCAGCGTCTCGCGACCTTGAATGCCTGCGATTTCGGCGACCTGCTGCTGCACAATATCGAGCTGTTCCAGAAAGCCCCGCCGGTGCTGCAGAAGTACCAGGAGCAGTTCAAATACATCCTGGTCGACGAGTATCAGGATACGAACGTCGCGCAGTATCTTTGGCTGCGCCTGCTGGCCCAGGGCCATCGCAATCTCTGCGTGGTCGGCGACGACGACCAGTCGGTCTATGGCTGGCGCGGCGCCGAGGTCGAGAACATCCTGAAGTTCGAGAAGGACTTCCCCGGCGCGCAGGTCATCCGCCTGGAGCAGAACTACCGCTCGACGCCGCATATCCTGGCCGCGGCCTCCGGCGTCATCGCCCATAATGCCGGCCGCCTCGGCAAGACGCTCTGGACCGAGCGCGGCGAGGGCGAGAAGGTGCGGGTCGTCTCGGCCTGGGACGGCGAAGAGGAGGCGCGCCAGATCGGCGAGGAGATCGAGGCGCTGCAGCGCAAGGGCAACAATCTCCGAGAAATCGCGATCCTGGTCCGCGCCGGCTTCCAGACCCGCGAGTTCGAGGAACGCTTCATCACGCTGGGCATTCCGTACCGCGTGATCGGCGGCCCGCGCTTCTACGAGCGGCTCGAGATCCGCGACGCCTTGGCCTATCTGCGCCTGGTCAATCAGCCGGATGACGGGCTCGCCTTCGAGCGCATCATCAACACGCCGCGCCGGGGCATCGGCGACAGCACCGTGCGCCGCCTGCACGATCTCGCGCGGGGCCAGACCATCTCCCTGCCGGAAGCCGCGCGGCGCATTGTCGAGACCGATGAGCTCAAACCGGCGACGCGACGCGCGCTCGCGGGGCTGATGCACGATCTCGCGCGCTGGCGGAGCCTTGCCGATACGATGGCGCATGGCGAGCTGGCCCAGGTGGTGCTCGACGAATCCGGCTATACGACGATGTGGCAGAACGACAAATCGATCGAGGCGCCGGGCCGGCTGGAGAACCTCAAGGAGCTCATCCATGCGATGGAGGAGTTCGAGAATCTCGGCGGCTTCCTCGAGCATGTCTCGCTGGTGATGGAGAATGCCGAGGCGGGCGACCGCGACCAGCTCTCGATCATGACCTTACATGGCGCCAAGGGCCTGGAATTCGACATCGTCTTCCTTCCCGGTTGGGAGGAGGGCCTGTTCCCCTCGCAGCGCTCGCTGGACGAGAACGGGTTGAAGGGCCTCGAGGAAGAGCGGCGCCTCGCCTATGTCGGCATCACGCGGGCGCGGAAACTCTCCTATATCAGCCATGCCGCCAATCGCCGCGTGCACAACCAGTGGCAGAACGCCTTGCCCTCGCGCTTCATTGCCGAGCTGCCGAAGGAGCATATCGAGCGGCGCGACGACCGGACGTTCCACCGCTCCCAGGGCAGCTTCTATCGCACCGGCTTCTCCGAGCCGCGCTGGGCGGGCGCCACCTACATGCAGCGCGCGGCGCGCCGCCAGCCGGAGACGATCGACGCCACGGCGGTCGTGACCTCGGAACTGCCCGGCCGCTACGAAAGCGGCGCGCGCGTGTTTCACCAGAAGTTCGGCTATGGTGCCGTCGTGGTCGCCGAGGGCGACAAGCTGGAGATCGAGTTCGACAAAGCCGGCCGCAAGCGCGTGATGGCCAATTTCGTCGTGCCCGCGCAGCAGGCGGGCTAACGCTTCTCTGAGGATTCTCAGGCAGCTTCAAGACCCTCATCCCTACCTTCCCCCCACGGGGGAAGGAGTGCATCGCGTGCGTGAAAGCGCACCAAAAAATTCCCCTCGCCCGTAGGGAGAGGGCAGGGGTGAGGGTCTTGCCGCAGACTCGATGCAGCAAGCTTACTTGAAGATGATGTAGACCTTGCGGATGGTCTCGTGGACGTCCCAGACGCCCATGCTGTTGGCGGGCCAGTAGGCGGCGTCGCCGGCTTCGATCTCGATCCGCTGGCCGTCATCGGTGGTGAAGGTGCAGCGGCCGGCGAGGAAGTAGGTGAACTCCGCCTCCTTCACTTGGCGGCGCCAGCGGCCGGGCGAGCATTCCCAGATGCCGTAATCCGGCTCCCCGCTTTGCGACGCCTCGCGGCCGCGCAGCTTGGCGACGAGATCGCCCAGCGGCTGCTTCACGTCGCCCCAATCGGCGAGTTCGGTCGAGGCGATGCGCCCCGGCTGTTTCAGGAGCTGGATCATGACGGGATCGCTCAGAACTTGGGAATGGGCTCGACCTGCGTCGCCGAAGGCGGCGCGCCGGTATCGCTGTCCGAATTCGACGGCGCCGCTTCGGTCGTCGCCTGCGGCGCCAGCGGCGCGGTCGTTGCCGGCGCAGTCGTTGCGGGCGCAGTGGTCGCGGGCAGAACCGATGTCGGTTGCGTTGCAGTCGTGGCCGGCAGGCCGCCGGCAGCCGGCGCGGCGGTGGTGGCCGCGGTGCTGGAGGGCAGCGCGGTGCTGGGCATGGTCAGCGGTTTGGTGGGCGCCGCCGGGAGTGCATTCTGCAGCGGGATGTCGCTCAAGGGCGCGGTCTCCGGCGGCACGTTCTGCAGCGGCTCGGTGCCGGTCGGCGCGGTGGTCGTGGTCTCGGCCGGGAGCTGGTCGGGCAGGTGGTCGATCGATTCCGCTTCGTTGGGCTGCACCGACGAGGTCTCCGGCTGCAGGAGCAGGGACTCCGCCTTGGCATAGGCGATGTCGTCCTTGGTGAAGCCGCGGCCGATTTCGTCGCGGATGTGCTTGATCTTTTCCAGCGCCTGCTTGTCGGTCATGTATTGCGCGGCGAGGTTCAGCCAGACGAAGGCCTCGCGCGGATCCTTGGCGACGCCCTGGCCGCCGAGATACATGACCGAGAGGCCGACCATCGCGTCGGCATAGCCCTGGCGCGCCGAGGCGCGATACCACTTCATCGCTTTCGTAAAATCGGCCGCGCCGACATAGCCGTAGTGATAGAAGCCGGCGAGTTCGTATTGCGCGGCCGGATCGCCGGCCTGGGCCATCGGGATCAGGGTCTGGAGCGCGTCGAAGGTGCGGTCTTCCGCCACCAGCTTCTTCACGTCCGCCATTGTCGGCGGCGGGCTGGAGCTGCAGCCGGTCAGGGTGATGGCCAGGAGGCTGACGGCCAGCGCCAGAGAAGGACCAGAGAAAAGCCGGGACATAGTGGCGCCAATCCGTTGCACGACAAGCTCCGCCGACCGGCGATTCCGGTTCCGGCAGTCGCGCACTATTCCCTTGCCCGCCCCGCCGCGTCAATCGGCCGGAAAGCGGGTCGATCGGCCCGGCCGGGAGGCTGGGCAGCCGATCTGCTTCAGCTACTTGGGCTGGAAGCTGAACTCGTCGTTGCGGACGCTCTTGGCCAGGTCGTCCAGGAACTCGGCGGTCGTATCGGTGCCATACTTCGCGACCAGGGCGAACAAGGCCGCCGTGACCGACATCGTGCCGAGGACCTCGAAATCGACGCCGCGATTCGCGGCACCTTCCCAGTAGCGGTTGAAGAGCTCGAAGCAGAGCTTGCGCTGCTCCTCGTTCGTCAGGCCTTCCTGCATCGGAGGCTCGACGTCATCGTCGAGCTTGCGTGCTAGTGCGGTGTCCATAGCCATCTCCTTGATTTCTCGGACCATGTCACCTCCAGCAATGATCGTGCCAAGATATCTGGTGGCCCGGAGGCCCTTTGGTCCTATTAGGGCCATGAATCCGTAAAAACCTGTTAACGATTCACGCCGGATGCGGCGTGAAACCGGAATCTTTTGCCCCGGGGAAGATGATTCCGGCCAATGGCTTAGGAGAGGTCAGGCCAGGAACTTCGCCGCCTCATGGACCTCGATCAAAGTGGGTCCCTTGGCCTGGAGCGCCGCCTTGATGGAATCGGTGATCCCGCCGAGGCTTTCCGGCCGCGCGAAATGCGCGCCATAGGCCTTGGCCAGGACCTGGAAGTCGGGATTGCGCGGCCGGACTGCGGTCTCCTCGATGCCGAAGTCCCGCATGTTCTGCGCGATCTGGCCGAAGGCGTCGTTGTTCCAGATCAGGATCGGCAGCGCGAGGCCGAGCTCGACCGCGGTGCCGAGCTCCTGCACCGTGAAGAGGAAGCCGCCATCGCCGCAGACTGCGACCACCGCGCGGTCGGGGCAGGCGATCTTGGCCCCGATCGCGGCCGGCATCGCATATCCCAATGTGCCGAAGCCGCAGGGATGGAAATAGCAGCGCGGCTCGTCGCAGGGGAAATTGTAGTTCGCAGTGTAGGCGATCTGGGTCATGTCGCTGACCACGATCCCGTCCTTGGGCAGCGCCTCGCGCAGCGCGCCCAGCACTTTCACATGCTTGCGCTCGAGCGGCGTCAGGTTCGCCTTGATCGTGTCGCGGATCTCGGCGGCGCGCGCGAGGTCGGGCTTGCGCCCCGCCTTGATGAGACCGGTGAGCGCCGTCAGCGTCTCGCCGGCATCGGCCAGGATCCCGACCGCCGGCGGATAGTCCCGGGTCAGGGTGAAGGCATCGAGATCGATGCGGATGAGCTTGCCCGGAATGTTCAGGCGATCGACCCAGCTATCGGTCTCAGCCAGCTCGGTGCCGGCGGCGATCACCACGTCGGCCGAGGCGAGATAGTCCTGCATCGGCTTGGTGAGGAGCGGCGAGCCGAGGCTCTGCGGATGCGAAGCGGGGATGACGCCCTTGCCCGCGGTCGTTGTGACGCCGAGCGCGCCGGATTTCTCCAGGAAGGCGCGCGCCGCCGGCGCGCAATCGACCGTGCCGCCGCCGACCAGCAGCAGCGGGCGCTGGGCGCCGTCGATCAGCTTCGCCGCCGCTTCGAGGTCGGCCTTGGCGGCTTTCGGTCGCGTTCCATGCACCGGCTTCGGGTGGCCGACATCGGCGGGCGCGGCAAGGACGTCCAGCGGGTATTCCAGCACGACCGGACGCGGCCGCTTGGTCTCGAACACTTCGAAAGCGTCCGACACCGCTTTGGACATCTCGCTCGAATCCATCACCGTGCGCGTGAAGGCGGTCAGCGGTGCGATCGCCGCGCGCTGGTCGCTGATCTCGTGCAGGCGGTTGCGGCCCTTGCCGAGATCGCCTTTCGCGTTGACCGTGCAGAGCACCAGCACGGGCACGGAATCCGAATAGGCCTGGCCGATC
>DASZYM010000594.1:0-2390 GCA_035545355.1 Dongiaceae bacterium | reverse complement strand
CAAGGTGATCGATGAGCTCGAGCCGCAGGGCGACGAGATCTGGCTGCCGAAGACCTCGAGCAGCGTGTTTGTCTCGACCCATATCGACTACATTCTGCGGAACCTGGGCGTGAAGCAGCTCATCCTCTCCGGCATCGTCACCGATCAATGCGTGGAGAGCGCGATCCGCGATGCCTGCGACCTCGGCTATCTGGTGACCCAGGTGACCGATGCCTGCGCAACCTACACCCAGGAGCGCCACGACTTCTCGATCCGCGCGATCAAAGGCTATTGCCGGCAGCGGACGACCGATCAGGTGATCGCGGAGCTGTAACCCGTCATTGCCGGGGGTCTTAGGCCAGTCGGAACCAGATGCCCGGGTCAAGCCCCGGGCATGACGGTTTCGTTTTGTCCGGCCTAATCTTTCCGCGATCCCCCGCTCAGCGCGGCGCGCACGTCGCGTTCGGCGTCGCGCAGATGGGCGCGCATCGCCTGGCCGGCGCCTCGGGTATCGCCGGATTTGACCTCTTCCAGGATCTTCTCATGCGCCGCGATGGTCTCGTCGGGGCCGCGGCCGCGCAGGCGATGGCCGCGCATGGAGAGATGGAAGGATTCGCGCAAGGGTGCGGCCATCGCCTCCAGCAGATAGGCCAGCATCCGGTTGCCGCTGGAAAGCGCCAAAGCCTCGTGGAAGCCGACATCGCAATCGTGGAAACGATGCTCGGCCGCGGCCTTGTCGGGGCCGCGTCGCATGCGGCCGGCCGCCTCGCGCATGCCGTCGAGCGCCGCCTCGATCGCCGCGAGGCCGGCGCGGTTGACGCGCTTGGCCGAGAGCGTCGCCGACTGGATCTCCAGGGCGTGGCGGACCTCGATCAGGTCGAACAGGCCCTTGGCGTCGTGCTTCATCGCCGCCATCAGGAAATCGCCGAAGGCCGAGCCGTCCGGCTCGCGCACCACGGCGCGCTTGCCCCGCGAGACTTCGAGCAGGCCGCGTCCGGCCAGTACCTTCACCGCCTCGCGGATGGTCAGGCGGCTGACATCGTATTGCCGCGCCAGCTCCGCCTCGCTCGGCAGGCGGGTGCCGGGGGCGAGCTCGCCGAGGATGAGATCCATCAGCCGGCCGACCACGCGCTGGACCGCGGAGGGTTCCGAAGCGGATGGCCGCGCGGCCTGGGTCTTGGCGCGAAGGCGTGCGGCAGGTTTCATTTCATCAACGTATCAGATAAGTTCAGGCGGTCAAGCCGACCGATGGCCGTCCTGAGCGCGCTGCGGCGCACAATCCAGTCCAATGGTCGTACAAATGACAGCGCCGAACCGCGGCCTGCTTTACAAGCTTATCTGATTCCCCTACCGTCGCACGCAAGCCGGCAACAGAGCCGGTGCGTGCAACTGGGAGGTATGAAATGACTGGACTGATCCGCCGGGCGGTCACCGCCGGCGTGGTGCTCGCCGTGACATTGGGTTTCGCCGCCGGAAGCGCCTTCGCCCTCGATCCGCAGCCAAAGTGGTGCGAAGGCGTGAAGATCGCCGCCTTCCCGGGCGGGCCGCAGGGCGGCGTGTTCGCCAACAATGTCTATAACGGGTTCAAGCAGGCCGAGCTCGATCTCGGACCCAAGGTCACCTACTACTTCTCGAACTGGGATCCGAACCTGATGCTGACCCAGATCAAGCAGGCTTTGGCGACCAAGATCGACGGCATCGCGACCTATGGCTTCGGCGGCGACCCGGCGACCGATCCGCTGGTCGATCAGGCCTATGCGAAGGGCATCATCTTCACCAGCCTGAACACCTCGCTGCCCGAGGCGCAGAAGAAATATGCGTCGAGCGGCTTCGGCTATGTCGGCGCGCCCAACTACAAAGCGGGCTATGCTTTGGGCGAGGAAGCGGCCAAGCGCGCAGGCCTCAAGAGCGGCGACAGCGCCTTCGTCTGGGGCTTGAAGGGCCAGGGCGGCGATCGCGGCCAGCGCACCGTCGGCGTGATCGACGCCTTCGAGAAAGCCGGCGCCAAGGTGGTCTATCAGGAGATCGATTCCGCGACCAATGCCGATCCCAATGCCGGCACCGCGACCTTCGTCGGCGTCATGAAGAGCAACCCCGGCATCAAGGTCGTGGTCACCGACCATGGCGGCCTGACCTCCAATGTCGGCGTCTATGCCAAGGCCGCCTCGATCGACCCGGGCAAGGTGTTCTTCGCCGGCTTCGACATGTCGCCGAACACCTCGAAGGCGATCCAGAGCGGCTACTTGAACCTGGTGATCGACCAGCAGCCCTTCCTGCAGGGCTACATCCCGATCCTGAACATCTGCCTGACCAAGAAGTTCGGGTTCGCCGGCCTCGACATCAACACCGCGGGCGCCTTCGTCGATAAGACGAATGTCGCCGCGGTCGCGCCGCTGGCGGCCAAGGAAATC
>DASZYM010000593.1:0-3744 GCA_035545355.1 Dongiaceae bacterium | reverse complement strand
TCGCCGACGACGCGGGCCGATTTCTTGAACGCGGTGCCGGGGTTGAGCCGCATCACGTTCATGCCGTGCAGGATGCGGCGATGCACCGGCTTCAAGCCGTCGCGCACGTCGGGCAGCGAGCGCGCCATGATGGTGGAGAGCGCATAGGAGAGATAGCGCTCGCCCAACGCGTCCTTGAGATCGGTGATCTTGATCTCGTCGGCGGGATCGCGGGGCGGCGTCTGTTCGGCGCGGGGTCTTCTGGCCATGGGAGACTCTCGGGGACTCGGAGCTTATCGGATTAAGAAAATGAGGCCCATGGATAGGGCCTCAGGATAATCCGTCAAGTCTCCGACCCGACCGCGGCTGTCAGATGTGGGAGAACGGCAGGCGCGAGTCGCGGCGCCCGGCCTTGCGGGGCGCGACTCGCTGCCGTCGGAGGGGGGACGTCAGTCGGCCGTGCCGGTCACTTGTTCATCTGGCCGCCGGCCCACGGGCCCGCATTCGGATGCAGCGTGCCGGTGCAGTAATCCGGGTTCTCGATCATCGCATTGCCGGAGCAATTGTTGTCGAAGATCGTCGAACTGGCATTGTCGCAGGCGCCCAGCGCCAGCAGCGTGCCCAGCATGGCGGCATGAATCAGGGTCTTGCGCGTAAGTGCGATTCGCATTGGGGCGATTCCCGTGTTTTTCGTAGGAGTGGATTGGACCAAGTCACAACAAGCGAATGGGGACCCGCGTTCCCTTTCCCCGGTTCTATTCTACACAATTCGGTCGGCGAAAAAACCCTTCCCTTCGCCGGCCAAACCGGGAGAATGCGGCCGATTTCCATGAGGAGCGCAGATGGTCCGGAAGCTGGCGGGAATTGTAACTTTGTGTATCGGCCTGGGCCTGGGCGCCATGGCTGGGGCCGGAACGGCGGCCGCCCAGTCGGCGGCGCCGCAGCCGGGCGAGGCCCAGGCGATGGTGCAGCAGATCCACGACGCGGCCTATGGCAAATGCATGAGCGATGCGCGCTTCGGCGCCGGCGCCGACCTGCAGGCCAATTGCAGCTGCTCGGCCGATGTCGCGATCAGCCTCCTCTCCGACGAGTTCAAGCAATCGATCGCCGACGGGACCCAGGCGAGCTTCACCGGCGCCAAGATGAAGGGCGACGAGATGAGCCGCGACGTGGCCCTGGTGAAAGGCTGCCCCAAGGTCGGCGCCTATCTGCAGCAGCAATGCCAAGGCAAGGGCGACAATCCGCACTGCCAGGTGCTGCAGAAGGCGATGGAGCAGGCGCAGTAGGCCTGCGCTAGAAGCGGTCGATGCGGAACGGGCTGAGGTCGATGCCGGGGTTGCGGCCGGCCACCAGGTCGGCGATCAGCTTGCCGGTGATCGGTCCCAAGGTCAGGCCGAGATGGCCGTGGCCATAGGCGAAATAGGTGTTCGCATAACGCTTGCCGCGTGAGATCACGGGGAGCGAATCCGGCATCGAGGGGCGGAAGCCCATCCAGTCGCTGCGGCCGGTCTCGTCGAGATCGCCGAACATGCGGCGGCCGTGCTTCATCAGGATCTCGGCCCGCTGATAGTTGGGCGGCGCTTCGAGCCCGCCCAGCTCCACCGTGCCGGCAAAGCGCAAGCCGATCTCCAGCGGCGTCACCGCGAAGGAGTGGTCGCCGGAATAAAGCGGCATGCGCGGCATCTTCTGCGCCTTGGGCAGGGTCACGTGATAGCCGCGCTCGGTGTCGAGCGGCACGCTGTGGCCGAGCATGCCGGTCAGTTTCTTCGACCAGGCGCCGGCCGCGACCACGACCGCATCGCAGGCGATGGATCTGTCGGTCGTGTTGACGGCGTTCGGCCCGTTCGCGCCGAAACCGAACCCGGTGACCTTGGCCTTGACGATGGTGCCGCCGTTCTTCGCGAACAACGCCGCCAATTCGCGCACCAGGCGGAAATTGTCGGCGACATAGGAGTTCTGCGGATAATAGACCGCGTGGCGGAAGATCGGCTGCAAAGCAGGCTCGAACTGGCGGATCTCCTCCTGCTTCAGCACCTGGTATTCGATGCCGTGGCGCTTCTGCAGGTCGAGGTCCCACTGATAGCCCTGGAACTTCTTGTCGCTCTCGAAGACGCCGAGCCAGCCGGTCGGGCGCAGCATCGAGGCCTCGCCGGTCGCCTGGGCGAAATCGCGATGCACCTCGGTCGCCTTGCCGAGGATGGACGCCAGCGCGGTCGCGATCTCCTCGACGCGCTTGGGATTGCTGGCGGCGACGAAGCGCAGCAGCCAGGGCGCGATCTTCGGCAGATAGGACCAGCGGATGGCGAGCGGCCCCAGCGGGTCCATCAGGTATTTCGGCACGTCCCAGAGCACGCCGGGCGTCGCCACCGGCGAGATGGAGTCGACCGCGACCACGGCGGCATTGCCGCGCGAGGTGCCCTCGCCGGGATTGCGCTCGTCGATGACCGTCACGGTCAGGCCGTCGCGCTGGAGGTGCAGAGCGGTCGATACGCCGACGATGCCGGCGCCGATCACGGCGATATGGGATGGAGGCATGACGCGCTGAGTTTTCGTTATCGTTGGCGGCAGAATGCCGGGATTGGGGCCGATCAATCAAGAGGGTGCGGCCAGCCGCTCCAGAAATCGCGCGCGGGCTTCGAGGCGGCGGTCGGTCACCGGCCCGTGCAGCACATGCCGGTCGAGGAAATAGCCGGTCAATCGCAACCCGGCGAGGATGTCGTCGCGGCCGGGCGCCGTGTCGGAGATCAGGAAGGACGGCAGCGGCAGCAGGCGGTCGCGATAGCCTTCCCCGGCGGCGCGGCCGACCGCGCGGCCGCTCTTCGGCGAGACATAGGCGAGGTTCTCGGTCTCGCCGGTCGCGGCACAGCGCGAGAGGTCGAGGCCGAAACCGAGCGAGGCCAGCAGCGCCAGTTCCCAGCGCACGTAACCGGCGGCCCAGGTTTCGGCGCCCTCGGCGATGGCGGCGATCAGGGTCGCGGTGGCGGCGAACACATCCTCATGCGGCTCGCGCTCCGGCAGCACGATATCGGCGACGGCGCAGGCCGATGCGAGGCCCGCGAGGCGCAGGGGCTGGTCCAGGAGCTGGGCGGAGACGCTGCCGAGCGGCTCGACGGTGAAGCTGCCGAGCTGTTCTTCCAGGCGGGCATGCCAGACCAGCTTCAGCCGGTTGCCGATCTCGAGGTTCGGACGCTGGCGCCGCGAGGCGCCGCCCTTCACCAGGCCGAGATGCCGCCCGTGCTCCTTGGTCAGCGCCGAGAGGACGAGGTTCGCCTCGCCATGCCGCCGGGCCGAAAGCACGATCGCATCATCGGTGAAGTCCATGAATCAGATGTCGGACGTCAGATATCGGACATGGCGCGCGCGAGAGCCGCCGCATCCGCATCTCCTTCCGCCGCCAATCCCTCGCGGATGCCGGCGATGTCGGCCGCCGACTTGTTCTGGCTCAGCTTCCATTTGCCTTCGAGGCGGGCGATCGGTAGCTCGAAGCCGACGATGGCTTTCAGCATCGCATCGACGTAATCGGCCGGCGCATCGGTGACCGCCCAGGGCCCGGGGTTTTTGCCGGCGCGCTTGCCTTCGTGCAGGTTGGTCAAGCGCGTCACGATGTCGAGCAGCGGCGCCTTGTCCTCGAAGAAATGCAGCGGGCCATAGGCATGGATCGCGATGTAGTTCCAGGTCGGCACGACCTTGCCGGTCTCGCGCTTCGAGGCGAACCAGTTGGGCGTCACATAGGCCTCGGGGCCGAGGAAGGTGACCAGCGCCTCG
>DASZYM010000592.1:0-11359 GCA_035545355.1 Dongiaceae bacterium | reverse complement strand
GTCTTGCCGCAGCCGGTCGGGCCGACCAGCAGGATGTTCGACTTCGAGAGCTCGACGTCGTTGTTCTTCCCGGCGTGGCTGAGGCGCTTGTAGTGGTTATGGACCGCAACCGAGAGCACCTTCTTCGCGTGATCCTGGCCGATCACGTAGTCGTCCAGGACCTTGCAGATGTCCTTGGGGCTCGGCACGCCGTCGCGGGACTTCACCAGCGTCGTCTTATGCTCTTCACGGATGATGTCCATGCAGAGCTCGACGCATTCGTCGCAGATGAACACCGTGGGACCGGCGATCAGCTTGCGGACCTCATGCTGGCTCTTGCCGCAGAAGGAGCAATAAAGCGTGTTTTTGGAATCGCCGCTGGTGGACTTGTTCATCGCCGACCTATTCGCACCTGCCGCAAAACTCCCGGGAAAAAGGCCCTGAGAGTCGCGCCTTTGAACGTTATGTTAAACCGTTAATTCGCGGTAACACAACGAATTAATGCCCTGCAGCACACACCGGGCAGCCACGGTCGCCCAGCGCCGCTCTACTCCTGTGCGGCTCCAGCAACCTAGCCCGATATTCCTGAGAAAACCGTTAAGCGGCGAAAGGATGCCGCTCGACGCAATGTTCAGGATTTGGACTCTTCGTCCGCCGGCCGTGGCCGTTCTGCCACAACCTCATCGATCAGGCCGAAATCCTTGGCCTCTTCCGGCGTCATGAAGCGATCGCGGTCCATCGCCGTCTCGATCTTCGAGAGGTCCTGGCCGGTATGCTTCACATAGATTCGGTTCAGCCGATCCCGCGTCTTCAAGATCTCCTTGGCGTGGATCTCGATATCCGTCGCCTGGCCCTGGAAGCCGCCGGAGGGCTGGTGGATCATGATGTTCGAATTGGGCAGGCTGAAACGCTTGCCCTTCTGTCCGGCAGTCAGCAACAGCGAGCCGGCGGAAGCCGCGAGGCCGATGCAGACCGTCGAGATTTCGGGGCGGATGTACTGCATCGTGTCGTACATCGCGAGACCCGACGTCACCACGCCGCCCGGCGAGTTGATGTAGAGCGAGATTTCCTTCTTCGGATTCTCCGATTCCAGGAACAGGAGCTGGGCACAGACCAAGCTCGCCATCCCGTCATTGACCGGACCGACGATGAAGATGATCCGCTCCTTCAGCAGGCGCGAATAGATGTCGTAGGCGCGCTCACCCCGGTTGGTCTGCTCGACCACCATGGGAACCAGCAGGTTGTTGTAGGTCTCGATGGGATCGCGGTCTCTGATCATGGTCTCGCTTCCAGTTCGATTCGCGGCCCCGGGATTCGAGGCTCGGCGACCTTAAATAGGTTCACTTCTTCGCCGCCGCCAGTTCCTCTTCGCCTTCCTTGGCGAACTGCTCCGGAGTCACGCTGCGGTCGTTCACATTCGCCTGCTCGAGGATGAAGTCCACGACCTTCTCTTCGTAGAGCGGTGCGCGGAGCTGGTTCAGGGCCTCGGGCGAGCGCTGGTAGAACTCGATCACCTGCTTCTCCTGGCCCGGATACCGGCGCGCCTCGGCGATGACCGCGCGGGTCAGCTCGTCCTGCGGCACTTCGAGATTGTTCTGGCGGCCCACCTCGGAGAGCAGCAAGCCGAGCTTCACGCGGCGCACCGCGATGTCCCGATACTCCTGCTTCAACTGCTCCTCGGACTTGCCCTTGTCCTCCTCATCGAGGCGGTCGTTCTTCATGTCCTCCTCGATTTGGCGCCAGATGGCTCCAAATTCAATATCCACCAATCCCTCGGGCAGGGTGAACTCGTGGTTGTCGGCGAGGACGTCCAGGAGCTTGCGCTTCACCCGGGCGCGGGCGACGGCGCCGTATTCGCGCTCGATGCGCTCCTTGGTCTGCTTCTTCAGCTCGGCCAGATCGGTCATGCCCAGGGATTTGGCGAACTCGTCGTTGACCTCGGTCGCCTTCGGGGCGCGGATCTCGGTCGCGGTCACGTCGAACTCGGCATCCTTGCCGGCAAGCTCGGTATTGGCGTATTCCGCCGGGAAGGTGACCTTCACCAGGCGCTTCTCGCCCTTCTTGATGCCGATCAACTGGTCTTCGAAGCCCGGGATGAACATGCCCGAGCCCAGTTCCAGGTAGTGACCCTGGGCGGCGCCGCCCGGGAACTCGGTGCCGTCGACCCGGCCGACGAAATCGATAACCGCGACATCGCCGTTCTGCGCGGCATGGTCGTCGGCCGCCGGCTCGGAGCCGCCCTGGCGCTTAGCAAGCTGCTCGAGGCGCTCATCGACTTCCTTGTCCGGGACTTCGACCTTCACCCGCTCCAGGCTGACCTTCTTGAAGTCCATCGGCTTGATGTCGGGGATGATTTCCATCGCCACCGAGAATTCGAGGTCCGAGCCGTCGTCGAACTTCACGATCTCCACCTTCGGCTGGCCGGCCGGGCGGAGATTGTGGTCGTGCATCAGCTTGTGCGAACCCTCGTTGACGGTCTCGTTCAGCACCTCGCCCAGGACCGATTTCTCATAGCGCTTCTTCAGGACCGCCATCGGCACCTTGCCGGGGCGGAAGCCGGGCAAGCGCACCTGCTGGCCGATCTCGTTGAGCTTGGTATCGACCTTGGAGCGCAGATCGCCCGCGGGGACGACCACCTTGAACTCGCGCTTCAGGCCGGCATTGTTGGTTTCGGTCACTTGCATGGTGCAACTCTACGTTTCTGCTGATGGATCCTAGACTCTGGTGCGGGCGGAGGGACTTGAACCCACACGACTTGCGTCACGGGAACCTAAATCCCGCGCGTCTACCAGTTCCGCCACGCCCGCCTGAAGGCCGCGGCGGCCGGGACCGGCAAACCGGCGGAAAATCCCCACAGGAATTCCCACTGGCAATACCCGTCCGACCGCGAAAAACCCGGTGAAATCAGGGCGCGGGTGTATAGCACGAAACCGCCCGGCACAATCAAAATTCGGCGGCCCGGAAAGGGCGTCTTACCCCTATCTGCGCAGCCGGACCCAGGGCCCGGTTTCGGCGATCCCCTCACCCACTTCGCGCCAGCCCTTGCGGCGGTAGAAGGCGATCGCCCTGCGGTTGGCCTGGTCGCATTTCAGCTCGCAGTTCCCGCGGGCTTCCCGGCAGACCGCATCGAGCAAGGCCGCCCCGATGCCGCGGTCCTGGCGGCCGGGCTGAACGTAGAGAGAATGAATGAAATTCTCCGGCCAATAAATTGATAATACAGCAACTATTTCACTGTTGAGTGTCGCGACCCATTGCTCCTCGCCGCCGATGCTCTCGTAGTATCGCTCGGGCACATAATAGGTGTCGGGGTGGTCGGGGAAGGCCTGCCGGTAAGCCGCCAGGAAGACCCGCGCGCAGGCTTCGTGGTCTTCCGGCAGGGCCCGCCGGATGATCAGGCCGAACGGCGGCTCACTCAGGACCCACCTCACCCAATTCGCGGAGCACTTCGGGGATCAGCTCGGGCAGATCCTCGGCGATCAGGCCTGGCCCGAAGGCGGCTCCGGCCATGCCGTGCAGCGATACCGCGGCGGCGGCGGCCTCGAAGGGTCCGGCCCCTTGCCCCAGCAGCCCGGCGACCAGCCCGGCCAGCACGTCGCCCGATCCGGCGGTCGCCAGCCAGGCCGGGGCATCCAGGTTGATCGCGCCCGCCCCGCTCGGCGATGCAATCACCGTGTCGGCGCCTTTCAGAACCACGGTGCAGCGGCATTCGCGGGCGGCGTCCCGGGCGCGGCTCGCCTTGTCGCGGACGTTCTCCAGGTTCGGGAACAGCCGTGCGAACTCGCCCTCATGGGGCGTCAGCACGATGTCCGGCCGGCCCACCCGGCCCAGCGCCGCGAGCTCGCCGGCAAAGGCCGTGAGCCCGCCGCCATCGATCACGACGGGGCGGCCGGACCGGATCGCCGTCTCCACCAGACCGCGCGTCTCCGCCGAAGGCGGCAATCCGCTGCCGACCAGGATCGCCGTGATCCGCTTGTCCTCGAGCAAGGCGGCGAGATCGCGCTCGGATTCCATCGGCCGCACGATCAAGCCCGGCTGGTCGCTGAGATAGAACGGATGGGCCTCGCGAGGTGCCGCGACAGTCAGCATGCCGACGCCGATCCGCCGCGCGGCGCGCGATGCCAACCGCGTCGCGCCCGGCATCGCATGACCGCCGACCACCAGCGTATGGCCGCGCGTGTATTTGTGGTCCGACGCCGATGGCAAAGGCAGCGCGCTCAGCCAGACCGGCGCGCCGTTGACCCTGGGTGTGGCGGCGAGATCGGGCAGGTCTTCGTCGCGGCAGCCGATATCCGCCACCACGAGGTCGCGGGCCCATTCGCGCCCGGGCAGCAGCAGGTGTCCCCGCTTCGGCCAGGCAAAGGTCACGGTCAGCGCGGCGCGCGGCGCGGCGCCGAGCACGGCGCCGGTATCGGCATCGATGCCGCTCGGGACATCGACGGCGACGACGGGACAGGGCCTGCCATGCAGCGCCTGGATCACCGCCTTGATCTCGCCCTCGACCGGCCGCGCCAGGCCGATGCCGAAGATCGCATCGACGACCAGCGTGTCGCCTTCGTCCAGCCGGGCGAGCGCGCCGGGCTCGAGCCGCGCGGGCTTCCTGCCCCAGAGGGAAGCCGCCCGTGCCGCATCGCCGTCATACCCGTCGATCGGCCGCGCCGCGGCGATGTGGACCTCCCATCCCAGCGCCGCCAGCTCCTGCGCGACGATGAAGCCGTCGCCGCCGTTATTTCCCGGCCCCGCCAGCACGAGGGCGCGCCGAAACCGCTGCGGCCAGCGATGGGTGATCGCCTCGACCACCGCACGCCCTGCGGTCGCCATCACGTCGAAGCTGGGAACGCCGCGTGCGAACAGCGCCTTCTCGGCGCTGCGCATCTCGGCGGCGGTCACGACCGGCATGCCGGCAAGCTCCGCCGCGGAACCGCCATGTCGATGCCAGCGCAGCGGCCGGGTCATGTTGGGCTCAGATTCTGTTCGCCTTGACGTGGGCGACCGCCGCCTCGCGCAGCAACGCGACGTCGGAGCCGCTCACCACCATGTCGAAGCCGGCGGCGAACAGGGCCTTGGCGTCGCGCTGCTTGGTCGGCACGGTGCCCAGGAACTTGCCCTTGGCCTTCGCCGCCTTGATGATGCGGTCGATGGCGGCGCGCACGTCCGGATGATCCTGATCGCCGAAATGGCCGAGCGATGCCGAGAGATCGTTCGGGCCGACGAACAGCAGATCGACCCCGTCGACCGCCGCGATCTGCTCGACGGCATCGAGCCCGCCCGGCGTCTCGATCTGGCACATGATGAGCTGCTTCTCGGGGATTCCGGCGAGATAGCCCTTGGTATCCATGCCCCAGTTGCTCGCGCGGATGCCGCCGGTCGCGAGCCCGCGGCGTCCCGCGGGCGGATAGCGGCAGGCGCTCACCACCGCCTTCGCGTCGGCGACGGAATCGACCATCGGGAACATGACGGTCTGCATGCCGAGGTCGAGCACGCGCTTGACATGGTTGGGATCGTGCGACGGCACGCGCATCATCACCTGCCCGCCATGCGCCTCGGCCGCGAGCATCAGCAGATGCACCTTCTCCATATCGACCGGGCCGTGCTCCTGGTCGATCAGAAGCGCGTCGTAGCCGGCGAGCGCCATCACTTCCATGGTGACCGGGCTCAAGCCGAAGATCCATCCGGCGAGAACCTTCTCGCCCGCCTTCAGGCGCTCCTTGGTGCTGCGCGCAGTCAAATCCGAACACTCCATGCTGAGGGAAAGACCGGCGGGCGCCGATCGGAACCTGTTGGCGTCAGTTGATCACCGGCTGGCACTTCTGGCCGCTGTCGCGTTGCTTGATCTGCGCGCAGAGTTGCTGCGCCTTCTCCAGGCTTTCGACCGGGCCGACATAGATGCGATAGACGGGATCCTTGATGACGAAGCGACGCACTTCCAGGGCGTAACTGTCGAGCAGGGGTGCAAAGCGTTGCTTGACCCCGCTATCGCCGTCGAAGGCGCGCCGCGCCGAATCATCCGTGCCGGTATCGCCGAACCAGAGATGGATCACGTGCTGGCCGGAGGTCAGCGAATCCGCCTGGGGCAGGCTTTGCATCAGCGATGCCACCTTCTCGTCCGAGGCAGTCTCCGCAGGCTTCGCCGGCTCGGGCGCCGGAGCTTCGGTGGTCGCTGTGTTGCCGCTCGCAGCCGTGGAATCCTGCTTCGGCGGCGTGGCTTCGGCGGGAGGCTGGGCCTCCGCCACGACCTGCGCGCTCGACGTGTCGGCCTTCGGGGTCTCGGTCTTGGCCTGGTCCGAGGCCGGCGGCTGACTCGCGGTCGTCGTCGCGGTGTCGGTCGACGCCTTGGGCGCTTCGGCCGGCGCGGCGGGCGGCGTCGGCGCGGTCGCAGCGCTCGGTGCCGACGGGGTTGGGGATTCCGAAGCCGGCGGCGGCGCCGGAACGTTGATCGCGTCGGGCTGGCTTTCGTCGTCGGCATTGCCGGTGCCGGCATCCGCGCTCTGTTGCGGCGCTTGCTCGCTCTTGCCCGTCGCCGTCTCGCCGCCCTGCGCGGGGGCGGTGGCCGGGGCCGTGGTTTGCGCCGTGTTTTCGGCAGTCTTGGTTTCGGCCGGGGCTGCAGGCGGCGGTGCGGACGTTGCCGGCGTCTCGGCGGATGTCGACGTGCTCGATTTGGACGTATCGGTCTTAGACGTATCGGGCGAAGCGGCCGCTACGGTGTCCGTCTTCGACGTCTCGGCCGGCGTCGTTTCCGGCTTCGCCGTTTCGGTCTTCGCCGTTTCCGCCTTCGCTGCGTCGGTCGGCGTTTCGGGTCTTGAAGTATCGGCCTTGGCCGTCGCGGTGTTCGCCGGCGGCTCGGTCTTCGAGGCCGCGTTGTTCTTCGGCGGGTTGGCCGGTACCGCAGGCTTCGCCGCGGTTTGCGTCGCCGGCGCCTGGGCGGCTGCGGCTGAAGGTGGCGTGGTGGACGGCTGTGTCGTCGCCGGCTGCGTGGTCGATGGCTGGGTCATCGCCAGGCTCGTGGCGGTGGGCGTCGTCGTCGGCAGGGTGCTGGTCGGCGTTGTCACCGGATTGGTCGATGTGGGTGTCGTCGCCGGCTGCTGCGCCGTGGGCGTGGTCACCGGCTGCTGCGCCGTCGCCGTCGTAACGGCGCCGCGGGTGGATTCGGCATCGACGACCTTCAAGAGCTGCGTCGCTTCGCTCACGCCGTTATCGGCGGCCCGTTGGAACCAGTCTTTTGCCGCCTTCAGATCCTTCTGGACCCCCTGCCCTTCGCGATAGAGCTGGCCCATGGTGAGCTGCGCATAGGGCAACCCGCCTTCCGCCGCCTTGCCGATCCAGTGGGCGCCCTCGGTCGGGTTCTTGGCCACGCCGGTGCCGTTCATGTACTGGATGCCGAGATTGAACTCGGCGGTCGGGAAGCCCGCCTCGGCCGCCTGGGTCCAGAGCTGGATCGCCTTGGACTGATCCTTCGGCACGCCGCGGCCGCTGGCATAAAGCATCGCCAGGTTGTTGAGCGCCGGCGTGTAGCCCTGGTTCGCCGAGGCCTGGTACCATTTCAGCGCCGTCGCGAGGTCCGGCTTGTCGAGGCCGCGGCCGGTCTCGTAGATCAGGCCGAGGCCGTGTTGCGCCTGCTTGTCGCCGTTCCTGGCCGGCCCCTCCCATTCCTTCATGGCGGTCGCGAAGTCGCCGACATTGAAGGCCTGGAGCCCCGTCGTGTAATCCGCGTAACCGCCGGCCGAGCCCAGCAACAGACCGGCCGCGAGCGGCAGCACGAAAGCGCCGAGTCGGAATGTCTTTTTGAACGTTAACTTCATGGCCGCACTATGCCGCCGGGTCCGTCATGGCGCAATGCGCAGAGATCCAATCATCGTATGGGTTTAATGCCGCGAAGGGGCTTCGGGTGCCATCGCTTCTTCCGGCACGCGGGCCAAGGGGCCGGCATGATGGTGGAACATCCGCCACTGTCCCGCCACCCGGACGAACAGATTCGTGGCCACCAGATGCTGGTTGCCGAACCTTTCGTAGCAGCACACCACGCCGGTCTCGCCGAGAAGGTGCACGCGCGGCGCGGCGCAGACCACCGGGATCGGCCCGGCATCGGCGAGGATGTCGCGCCAGCTCGCCATCACCTCGGCATGGGAGGTGAGCGGCGGCCAGCCGGGATGACAGCAGAACACGGTCGGCAGATCGGCCCAGATCGCCTGCATCTGCTTGAGATCGGCCGCCGCGAATGCATCGTAGAACGCATCGTTGGCGAATTGCAGAGCCGCGAGCTCGGCTGTCAGGTTATCGGTCATGGCCGCCATTATGGCCGGAGAGCAAAGTGTCGCGCCAGCGACCCTCCGTTCCGGTTGCGAACGAAGTCATTGCACTGCAACATGCGCCGCGCTTTGCCATCCTGATCGGGACCCCCATGATCGGCCGTCTGAACCATGTCGCGATTGCCGTGCCGGATCTGGCCGCCGCCTCGGCGCTCTATGCCGGGACTCTCGGCGCCAAGGTATCGGCGCCGCAGCCGCAGCCCAAGCACGGCGTCACCGTGGTCTTCGTCGAGCTCCCCAACACCAAGATCGAATTGCTGCAGCCTTTGGGCGACCGATCGCCGATCGCGAGCTTCCTCGAGCGCAATCCGTCGGGCGGCATTCATCATCTGTGCTACGAGGTCGACGACATCCTCTCGGCGCGGGACAAGCTGAAGGCGGCGGGCGCAAGGGTGCTGGGCGACGGCGAGCCCAAGCTCGGCGCCCATGACAAACCGGTGCTGTTCCTGCATCCGAAGGATTTCGCCGGCACCCTCATCGAATTGGAGCAGGCTTAGGTCTCATCATGCAGTGGATCGGCTCGATCTTCATCTACATCGTGGTCTGGTGGGTGGTGCTGTTCGCGGTCCTGCCCTGGGGCGTGCGGCGGACGGAAAATCCCGAGCCCGGCCACGACCCCGGCGCCCCGGCCGTGCTGCACCTCAAGCGCAAGCTCCTCATCACCACGCTGATCACCTTCGTGATCTGGGGCGTCGGCGTCTTCCTGATCGTGCGCTATCATCTGTCGCTGACCATGCTGGAGCGCAATCAATGAGCGGCTATTGCCGGATCGCGCCGGGCCATGAATGGCACGGGCCGTATCATGCGGAGCATTACGGCTTCCCGATCGCCGACGACGATCAGCTCTTCGAGCGGCTGATCCTGGAGATCAACCAGGCCGGCCTCTCCTGGCTGACCATCCTGAAGAAGCAACAGGCGTTCCGCGAAGCCTACCACGACTTCTCGATCGCCAAGGTGGCGCGCTATGGCGAACGCGACCGCAAGCGGCTGCTCGCCGATGCCGGCATCATCCGCAACAAGCTGAAGGTCAACGCCGCGATCGAGAACGCCAAGCGCATCCAGGCGCTGCAAAAGAGCCATGGCAGCTTCGCCGCCTGGCTGGCCGAGCATCACCCGATGACCAAGCCGGAATGGATGAAGCTCTTCAAGAAGACCTTCGTCTTCACCGGCGGCGAGATCGTCGGCGAGTTCCTGATGAGCATCGGCTACCTCCCCGGTGCCCATGCCGAGGACTGTCCGGTCTACAGGAAGATCTCGAAGCTCAAGCCCGCCTGGATGGGCGCGGTGAAGAAGGGCATGAAATACGCGTAGGGGCCGACGCCACACAGGATTGCGGCCATGACGCGGCCAGATCGGCACCGCCGTTCGATCCGGCGCCAAGTCCCCAAAATCAAAAAGAGGCACACCTTGCGGCGGCCTCTTTAAAGTGACGTCCCCTGTATTTCTGAGTTGCCGCTCTTGGCGCCTGTCCCTCCCAGAACTTGGACTGTGCTCGTCGGCTCACTCGCTCCAGATTCGCAGAGCGTTTCCAGAGAGCGAGACCGTACCGGCATCGTGGATTTGTGTCACGCCCGATGTTCGAAAATTAGGACAACCATATTGGCTCTTACGGTTTTACTGTAAGACGGTTCGATGTCGGCCCATGACGCAGGCCGGGCCGGCGGATCAATCGACGACGTTGTAAGGGACGATGACGTTCTGGTCCCGGGCGAAGACGATGCAGGGCACGCCGCCGCTCCGGGTCTGGCAGATATTCACGGCATCCTGCGATTGCGGTGCGCCGGCGACGCACGCATTGGCCGTACAGCCGGTCAGGCCCCAGCTCCGGCCATCCTTGGCCACCGCGAAATAGCCCTCGCCCATCGGCGTCGTCCATGCCACCGGAGTCAGCCAGTACTTGTAATTCACGAAGGCCGCCCAGGTCTGCTTGGTGATCGCGACCTGGTCGCCGGACGGCGCCGGCGCCGCGTCCGCGGTCTTTGTCTCGGGCTGCTCCAGGCCCAACCAGCTGCATCCGGTCAGCATCAGCAGCGAAGCGAAAGCGACCAACCGCATCCCTCTCTCCTCAAGCTGTCATCCCAATGTCAACTATACGGGATCACCACATGAAATTCGAGCGTCTATTGACGGGATTTGCGTCAAATCAGCGGTAAGGGACAAAATGCCCAGGCAGCAACGCGGCTCGAAGCGAGCCGCTCCGTGAATTTTCCGAGGAAAGGGATTGGGGCGAGCGAGGGGACTCGAACCCCCGACATCCAGGACCACAACCTGGCGCTCTAACCAACTGAGCTACGCCCGCCATCGCCCATAGAGAGCGGCGTGGTGTAACCGAGGGGGCGCGGATGGTCAAGCGCGGATAACCCTGTCGTCGGCATGCAAATTCCTGTCGGCTTGAGCCCCCTGGCGCAGCCCTCTTCCGCTACACTCCCGCGCGATCCGGATGGCAGCCCATTGGGGGCGGCACCGGCGGAGATCCTGAGGAACACCATATGCTTCAACTCGCGAGCGGCATGGGCCGCCTCGGCACCGAATCCGCGTTCGAAGTCCTGGCCCGCGCCAAGGCCCTGGAGGCCCAGGGCAAGAGCATCATCAGCCTCTCCATCGGCCAGCCCGATTTCCAGACCCCGCCGCATATCGTCGAAGCCGCGATCAAGGCGCTCAAGGACGGCCATCACGGCTACACCCCGGCCAACGGCAACCCGCAGGTCCGCGAAGCCGTGGCCGCCGATCTCAACCGCCGCCATGGTGTGAAGGTCGATCCCGCCAATGTGCTGATCGTGCCGGGCGGCAAGGTGACGATGTATTTCGCGATCGTCATGTTCGGCGAGCCCGGCGCCGAGATCATCTATCCCAATCCCGGTTTCCCGATCTACGAATCCGCGATCAAGTTCACCGGCGCGACCCCGGTGCCGCTGCCGCTGCTGGAGGAGAACGGGTTCGGCTTCAAGGCCGAGGACGTGCTCTCGCGCATCACGCCGAAGACCCGGCTCATCATCATCAACTCGCCGGCCAACCCGACCGGCGGCATCGCCGCCAAGGCGGAGATCGAGAAGCTGGTCGCCGGCCTGGAGAAGCAC
>DASZYM010000591.1:0-23750 GCA_035545355.1 Dongiaceae bacterium | reverse complement strand
GGCAGGAACACCGTCGCCTCGTCGAGCACGATCTGCGCGGCGCCTTTCGGCCCCTCGGTCGAGATCAGCTCGAGCTGCTCGGCGCGGGCGAGACGGCGGATGAGGTCGCCGAACTGCGCCACGCGTTCCTTGGTGACGTCGTTCGCATCTTTCACGAACAAGGTCACCATCGTCGCCGGCGGCACGTTCATCTCGGTCTTGAGCGCGCGCACCTCGCCGATGAGGCGGATGACCCAGTCGAGATCGGCATCGGCTTTGGCGTCGATCAGCTCCGGCGCCGCGTCGGGCCAATGCGCGGTCATCAGCATGCCGGGCGCTTCCCCATTGGCGCGCTTCGGGGCGACCTGGGCCCAGAGCTCCTCGGTGATGAAAGGCATCAGCGGATGCATCAGATGCAGCAATTGCCCCAGCACCCAGGCGGTGACCGCGCGGGTCTCGGCCTTCGCCGCCGCGTCCTCGCCCCCGAATACCGGCTTGGCGAACTCGAGATGCCAGTCGCAGAACTCGCCCCAGGCGAACTGGTAGAGCGCCGCCGCCGCGGTGTCGAAGCGATAGCCTTCCAGCGCCTGGTCGACCGCGGCCCGTGCCTTCACCAACCGGCCGATGATCCAGCGGTTGAGGTTCTGCTGCACCTTGTGCGGATCGAAGTCGGGATCCGCGATGCATTCGTTCATCTCGCAGAAGCGCGCGGCGTTCCAGAGCTTGGTCGCGAAGTTGCGGTAGCCCTCGACCCGCTGCTCCGACATCTTGATGTCGCGGCCCTGCCCCGCTTGCGCCACCAGGGTGAAGCGCAGGGCATCGGCGCCGTATTTGTCGATCAGCTCCAAGGGGTCGATGACGTTGCCCTTGGACTTCGACATCTTCTGCCCGTGCTCGTCGCGCACCAGGGCGTGGATGTAGACGGTGCGGAACGGCACGTCGCCCATGAAGTGGATGCCCATCATCATCATGCGGGCGACCCAGAAGAAGATGATGTCGAAGCCGGTGACCAGCACGTCGCCGGGATAGTAGCGATCGAGCTCCGGCGTCTTGTCCGGCCAGCCCAGGGTCGAATACGGCCACTGGCCCGAGGAGAACCAGGTGTCGAGCACGTCGGGGTCGCGTTCGAGCTTCGTGGGCTTGCCGTAGTGCTTGTCGGCTTCGGCCTGCGCCTCTTCCTCGGTATAGGCGACGAAGACCTTGCCGTCGGGCGCGTACCAGGCGGGGATCTGATGGCCCCACCAGAGCTGGCGCGAGATGCACCAGGGCTGGATGTTGCGCATCCATTCGTAATAGGTGTTCTCCCACTGGCGCGGGACGAAGACGGTGCGCCCCTCCTCCACCGCCTTGATGGCGGGCTTGGCCAAGGTCGCGGCGTCGCAATACCACTGGTCGGTGAGCCAGGGCTCGATCACCACGTCGGAGCGGTCACCATAGGGCCGCGTCATCGGATGCTCGTCGATGCGCTCGATCAGGTTCTGCGCTTCGAGATCCTCCAGCACCGCCTTGCGCGCGGCCTCGCGGCTGAGGCCGCGATACTTCGTCGGCACGTTGTCGTTCAGCTTCGCGTCGCGGTCGAAAATGTTGATCATCTCGAGGCCATGGCGCTTGCCGACCTCGAAATCGTTGAAGTCATGCGCCGGCGTCATCTTCACCGCGCCCGACCCGGTTTCGGGATCGGCGTATTCATCGGCCACCACCGGGATCAGGCGGCCGACCAGCGGCAGCATCACCTTCTTGCCGACGAGATCCTTGTAGCGGTCATCGTCCGGATGCACAGCGACGCCGGTATCGCCGAGCATGGTCTCGGGCCGCGTGGTGGCGACGATCAGGAAGCGATCTGGCTGGCCTTCCATCGGATATTTGAGATGCCAGAGCTTGCCCTTCTCCTGCTTCTGCACGACTTCGAGGTCGGAGATCGCGGTGTGGAGCTTGGGATCCCAGTTCACCAGGCGCTTGTCGCGATAGATGAGGCCGGCGCGGTAGAGATCGACGAAGGCCTTGCGGACGGCCTTGTTCAGGCCCTCGTCCATGGTGAAGCGTTCCTTCGCCCAATCGGGCGAAGCGCCGAGCCGACGGAGCTGGCTGGTGATCATGCCGCCGGATTCCGCCTTCCACTCCCAGACCTTCTCGATGAACTTCTCGCGCCCCATCTCGGTGCGCTTGATGCCCTTGGCTCCGAGCTGGCGCTCGACCACCATTTGCGTCGCGATGCCGGCATGGTCGGTGCCGGGCTGCCAGAGCGCGTCGCGGCCCTTCATCCGCTCGTGGCGGATGAGCACGTCCTGCAAGGTCATGTTGAGGGCATGGCCCATATGCAGGCTGCCGGTCACGTTCGGCGGCGGCATCATGACCGTATAGGGCACCTTGTTGGAGGTCGTGCTGCCGGCAAAGGCGCCCGACTTCTCCCAGGCCTCGTAATGGCGCTTCTCGACCTCATCGGGCCGGAAGGTCTTCTCCAGCATCACCCGCTATCCCACGGAAAACAGAAGATTAAAGCCGAGCGGAACACCCGGCGCGTACCAATTTGTTCCGTGGTTATAACGGGTGAGCGGATGGTGGCAAGGGGGCGCGGAACGCCGCTTGCCGTCGGATCAATGCTTGGTCGGCTTCTTGTGCTTGAAGTATTCGACCTGCTGCAGGCGTTTCTTGGCCTCCGCCTTGGTCTTGTAGGGGCCGCCGAGATTCTTCCCCTTCTCGGATTTCACCCGGTAGCCTTCTTTTTCCTTCACGATCATGGAAGTCCTCCTGTTTGAAAGGAGAACACATCCGGCGGAAGCATGTTCCGGGCCGCGGCGCGCTGATGGGAGAACCAGCGCGCCCGCTCAGCTCAGCTCCGCTTTGCGGGAGATGCGCTCGACCTCGCGGCGGACCAGGCGTTCGACGATGCCCTGCAGGTGAATGTCCAGCCAGTCGCGCAGCATCGGCTCGACCGCCTGCCGCACCAGAGTCTCGACCAGCAATCCGTCGCCGGGATGCTGCTCGGCCGTCTGCTGGGCCTTGCGCGCGACCAGTTGCGCCATCGTCGCCGCGGAAGCCGCGGCAACTTCCGGCGACACCAGCTCCGTTTCCAGATCCCCGCCTGACGGACCACTTGGCCCCGAGGGTGGGGGCGGCGGAGATGGTGGCGGTGGCGGCGGCGGCGGCGGTGGAGGCGGAGGCGGAGGCGGAGGTGGCGGAGGTGGCGGTGGCGGTGGCGGTGGCGGTGCCGCGCGGACGGGTTCCGGCTCGGGCTGCGGCGCGGCTGCGACCGGTGCTTCGACAATGGGTTCCGGTTCGAGATCGGCCGGTTCCGCAGCGGGCTCCTCGTCGAGGGCGACGAGATTGCCGTCGCCGACCACCATGTCGGTCAGAACGAGATCGTCATCCTCTTCGGCCGGCGCCGGCGCGGGCTCGGGAGCGCGCGGGGTGTTGCCGTTCTTGTGACCGTTGCCATTGCCGTTCGTCTTGGCGGGAGCGGCTTCGGACCCGTCTTCGGAAATGATCCGGCGTATGGAGGCGAGAATTTCCTCCATCGTCGGTTCTTGAGTCGTCTTGCCTTCGGTCATACGCAATCCCCGCCGAGTCGGTGCGACTCCGGCGCGATTCGGTGCGCGAAAAGCCGCAACTCCAGCGTTGTCATAGTAGAGATTCTGCAGAGATTACTCAAGGAATGGGAAGCGAAACCCGCGATTCCACTACATCTTGAGCGAAGAAATGTGAGTGCGACTCGGACTCATCGCACGCATTCATCTCACTGCACGGAAGGACCGGTGCCCCAGATCTTGTTGCGCACCTGATTGTAATGCTGCGTCGGATCGTAGAGCTGAACGTTGAGCGCGAGGTCTTTCGCGTTCAAGCGCCCGACGGCGGACAGCAGTTCATAGCGTGCGATCACCAGATTGCTCTGCGCGGTCACGAGATCGACGCGCGAGTTGAGCACCGCCTGCTCGGCATCCAACACGTCGAGCACGGTGCGTGCGCCGACGGTCTGCTCCTGGCGGACGCCTTCGAGCGCCACGTCGTTGGCCCTCACCTGCTCCTCGAAGGATTTGATCTGGGCCTGCGCCGTCACCAGCGCCTGCCAGGCGGAGACCACCTGCTGCTCGGCGCTGCGCCGCGCTTCGTCGAGCTGCTTGCGCGCCTGCTGATAGACCTGCTTGGCCTGGCGCACGCGGGAATCCGGCGCGCCGGCCTGATAGAGCGGAACGGAAAGGACGCCGAGGATCGTGCCGTCGTTGGAGGACTGATCCTTGTCGCCGTTATCGTCGTTATGCGTGATCGACCCCTGCAGGCTGACCGAGGGCAGCATCTCGGAGAACTGCGTGTCGATGTCGTCGTGGCTCGCCTGCTCGATATATTGCGCCGCGATCACCTGCGGCTGCTGCTGCGACATCGTCACCGCATCCTCGAACTTGGTCGGCAGGTTGACCGGCACGTTCGGCATGGCGAGGCTGACCGGCTCCGATCCGACCACCTGGCGATAGACCGACTTCGCGTTCTCGAGAGTGCCTTGCGCCTGGGTGACGCCCGCGACCGCGCCGGCGAGCGAGGACTGCGCCTGGGCGACGTCGGTCTTGGTGACCTCGCCCGCCTGGAACCGGTCGTTGGTCGCCTGGAGCTGCGCCTCGAGGACCTTCTGGTTGTTGATGTTGAGGTCGAGGATCGACTGGTCGGTGACGACGTTCATGTAGGCCTGCACCGCCTGCAGCAGCACCTGCTGCTCGGTGTCGAGCAATTGGGCGCGGCCGGCGCGCACGCGGTTCTCCGCCGCCTTGGTGCTGGAGACCGTGCCGAAGCCGCTGAAGATCGGCTGGGTCACGGTGAGGCTGTAGGTGCGCGGATAGAATTGCGTGTTGCGATCGGTGACCGCGGCTTCCTGCGGCGTGAGCTTGTTGCCGTTGTGGAACCATTCGGGGCCGGCCGAGACCTGGCCGGTGACGGTCGGACGCCAGCCGCTCAGCGCCTGGGGCACGCCTTCATCGGTGGCGCGGAGCTGGGCGCGGGCGGCATCGAGGGTGGGATTGCCGATATAGGTCTGGGCCAAGGCCGCGTTGAGATCGTCGGCCGTCGCCGGCGTCGTCGACGCGGAAAGCATCAGCCCCAGCACCAACGCGCTCGCGCCGCCCAGGGCGGCGATGCGCGCGCATGACTTCAGCGGTCGCATCGGAAAGCGCCCACTGTCCATCGCATCCACCTCTTTGTTCATGAAGGCCCGAACCCAATAGTCCCGACAGGAATATCCCAGGCGAGACCGGTCGAAATCAGAAGACGAAACGTTGCGGTCGCGTGAAGCCAGGCAGCACGTCGGTCTCCGCATCGAAGATCTCGCGCCGCGTCAGCACGCCGTCGGCCTTGGCGATCAGCACGCCCTGGCCGATGCTGTCCTTCATCACGACGGTGGCCAGCATGCCGCCTTCGGCGAGCTGCGCGGTCAGTGCATCGGGCAGGATCTCGACGGCGCCGTCGATCAGGATGAAATCGAAGGGCGCCTCCTTCGGCCGGCCGGCGGCGAGATCGCCTTCGACCACGGTGACGTTGCCGATGCCGACGGCCGCGAGATTGGCACGCATCTTGGCCGCGAGCTCCGGCGCGGATTCGAGCGCGACCACCTTGGCCGCCAGCTTCGAGATGATGGCCGCCCCGTAGCCGGTGCCGGCGCCGACCACCAGCGCCTTGGCCTTGGGCTGCAGATCGGCCACCTGCAGGAGGCGCGCGAGATACATCGGCTCCATCATGCGACGGCCGGCGCCCAGCGGCACCGGACGGTCGATATAGGCGAGCTTGCGATGGCTCTCGGCGACGAACAGCTCGCGCGGCAAGGCGGCGAGCGCCGCGATCACCGCGGAATCCGTCACCTTGCTGGTGCGGATCTGACTGTCGATCATGTTCTGCCGGGCGGCGGCGTAATCCATGCTCGGCTTTCCCCGAAATCCTCTCGTCGATTGACGTGGTTATAGTCGCTGCAGCGCGGCGAGACAACCCGCGGGACTGCAACCCGGGGCCGCGGTCCCGGTTGCGGCGACCGCTCAGGCCCGGCTTGATTCCCCGCCCATGCCGCCTTATACGTGCCGCCGGTCTCCGCCCTGCTCTGCCTCTCCAGGCGCCGCAGGGGCGGCGGCGTCCACCGGCCCGGTGGCAGAGTGGTTATGCAGAGGACTGCAAATCCTTTGATGTCGGTTCGATTCCGGCCCGGGCCTCCAATTTACTTTCTGCAGCACGAGTTGCGCTTGGCCCTGGATCAGGCGGTGAGCCGGATCCGGGATGTATCGCGGCTGCGGTCAACCCCACTCATACCCGCCCCATCTTGGGGCTGGGACGCCGGGAGCGAACCCATCCTTCACGCACGTCACGTGCATGAAGGGTGACGGGACCCGGGCGACGCGCTGCAACAAAAAGGCCGCCGCCCGAGGGCGACGGCCTTTGATCGATGAAGCGAGAAGCGACTTACTGAGTCTTCTTTTGATCGTCCGAGGCTTCGCTGATCGGACCGACGGTGCCTTCCACCGGATAGGTGAGGCCCGCGGATTCCACCAGCTGGCCCTGCGAGGCCAGGATACGGAAGTTGGCGAACAACTCCTCGTTCTCCGCCTGGATGAGCTGGTCGTTCGAGATGAAGAGCTCGTTGGCGGCGTCGAGCACGTCGAGCAGGCCGCGCTGGCCGATGTCGAACTGCTGGACGTAGCCGCTATAGGTGTCCTGGTTCGCCTGGACCTGCTTCTGCAGCAGCTCGATGCGCTCCTGCTGGGTCTGGCGGGCAGCCCAGGAGCTGCGGACATCCTGCTCCACCTCGCGCTCTCGGACGCGGAGCTGCTCCAGAGCCTCGGAGCGGCGCTCCTTGAACTCCTTGATGCGGGCGAGATCGGCGCCGCCGCGATAGAGGTTGTAGCGCAGCACCAGCAGGAACTGCGCGTTGTGATCGACTTCCTCGAGGCCGCTGTTGTAGCGGTTGACCGAGCCGACCGCCTCGAAGTTCAACTGCGGATACATGCTCGCGGTCTGCTCGCGGACCTCGGCCTCGGCGCGCTCCACGTCGTGCTTGGCGAGGCGCACCTTCGGGTTGTTCTCCAGGCCCTTCTGGACCGAGAGATCGACGTTCTCCGGCACGCGCGAGAAATCGCTGCCCGTCACGTCCTCGAGATCGGTCGCCGGCACGCCGACGATCTGCAGGAACTTGGTCTGGGTCTCGCGGAGCTGGCCTTGAATATCGGTGTAGGTCGAATGCGCGGTCTGCAACCGGGCCTGTGCCTGGCTGACATCGGCCACGTTGCCGCCGCCGAGCTGCGCACGCTTCTGCACCAGCGCGAGGGTGTCCTCGTGCTTCTTGATGTTCTCGTCGGCGTTCTTCAGCCGCGATTCGTCGCGCAGGACGGCGATGTACTGCTCGACCGCGTCGAGCGCCGAGACTTCGGCCTGATCCTGCACGCGCTCGGCCGCCGAGCTCTGGCGGGCCTTCTGGCGCTGCACTTCGGCCGCGGCCTCGAAGCCGTCGAACAGGCGCTGCTGCAGGGTGATCTGCGCATCCGAGCGGATCAGCCAGCGGCCGCCGTCATGCGGTCCCTGGTCGAGATAGGTCGGCGGATGATCGACGCTGCCGCTCTCGGTATATTCCGGGCCGCCGTCGAGCTTCAGGTCGATCTGCGGGAAATAGAGCCCCCAGGCCTGCCGCAGCTCCTGATCGACCGCCCGACGATCCTTCGCGACCACGCCGACATCCGGGTTGGTCGTCAGCACCAACTGGATCGCGTCCTTCAGGGACATCGCCTGCGCCGTCGAGCCCAGGCCCATCACGCTGAGGCCCAGCCCGATCGCCGCGCTCAGCAAGAGCGTCCGACGCAGCTGATGCCTCGAGACCACCGTCTTCATGTTTTGGACTCCCCACACTTCTTGGGGCCGCGTGTAGCGTTCATCCCATCGCTCGCGCAGACCAAGAAAACTCAAGGTGTTAAGTAACTAGCTTCGATTCCACCCAACGGGTTTTTTACCAGTTTCCCGTTAATCACGCACCACCTTTTTCGAAACCCGGTTCAAAGGTTAACGCTCCGTCATCGCGGTTTCCCGCGCCTTCAGGATCGGTTTGAGCAGGTATTCGAGCACGGTCTTGTGCCCCGTCAGGATATCCACAGTGGCGGTCATGCCTGGGATGATCGGCAACTGCTCGCCCTGTTTTCCGATCAGAAAGTTCTTGTCGGTCCGCAAGCGCACGCGGAAGAACAGCTCTTTCTTATCGTTCTCGATGGCGTCGGCGCTGATCTGCTCCAGGACCGCGTCCAATCCGCCATAAATGCTGTAGTCGTAAGCCGTAATTTTGACTTTCGCCTTCTGGTTGGGGGCGATGAAGCCGCGATCCTGCGGCCGGATCTGCGCCTCGATCAGGAGCGTGTCCTCGATAGGAACGATTTCCATGATGTCCTGGGCCGGCTGGATCACGCCGCCGATGGTGCGGGCCTTGATCTCCTTGACCGTGCCCTTCACCGGAGACCGCAGTTCGGTACGGCCGACCTTGGCGCTGGCCTCCTTCATCGATTCGGTGACCGTGGCGAGATCGGATTGCTGCTTGGCGAGGTCGCCGGCGGCCTCGGCCTTGAAGGTGGCGACCGTCTCCGACATCTTGCTCTGGGCTTCCTGGAGGGCCGACTTGGCGCTCGGCAGCGAGGCCGCGGCGTTGTCCATCTCGGAGCGGTAGTTCTCGACCTCCTGCTGGGCCTTCAGGAGATCGACGCGCGACGCGGCGCCGGCGGCGACCGCCGGGGTGAGGATGGCCACCTGCTGCTGGGCGACGTCGAGGGCGCGGCGGGCCGAGCTGACCTTGGTGTTCAGCGCCATGATGTCCTGCTTCTTGCCGTCCACCTGGTCCTGCAAGGTCCCAAGCTGCGACTGGAGCTGGCTCTGGCGGACGACGAACTGCGCCTTCTCCTGCGCTATCTTGTCCGGCGCGCTCTTCACGATGTCGTCGGGAAATTCGATCTCCTCCGGCTTGCTCTTGCCGGCGATTTCCGCCTGCAGGCGCGCGATCGCCGCCGAGGCGATGTAGTAGCGCTGCTGCAGTTCCGAGAGGCTGTACTGCGCGGTGGTGTTGTCGATCACCACCACCACCTGGTCCTTCTCCACGACATCGCCTTCATGCACCCGCATCTCGGACAGGGTGCCGCCGTCCAAGCTCTGGATCACCTGGGTCTGGCTGGAGGCGATGACCTTGCCCTCGCCGCGCGTCACCTGGTCGAGATCGGCGAAATAGGCCCAGATCAGGAAGGCGAAGACGATCAAGAGGATGATGCCGAGCAGGATATGGCCGGCGCGCTGAATGCCTTCGCGCTCGGTCTCGGCGGGATCGATCCAGAGGTCGCGGTTGGTCAGTGACATATGCGGATCCTCAGCCCTCGTTCGCCCGGATGCGGCCCTTCATCAGGGCATCGAGCACGCCGGCCTTCGGACCGTCGGCCACCACCTTGCCGCGGTCGAGCACGATCAGGCGATCGACCAGCGAGAGCATAGAGTTGCGGTGGGTGACCAGGAGCACGGTCTTGCCGTCGACGATCTCCGAGAGGCGTTGCTTGAAGGTGTTCTCGGTCGAGTTGTCCATCGAGCTCGTCGGCTCGTCGAGCACCAGGATCGGCGGGTTGAGCAGCAGCGCGCGCGCCACCGCCACCGACTGGCGCTGGCCGCCGGAGAGATAGCGACCGCCCTCGCCCGTCGGCATGTCGTAGCCCAGGGGATGCTGGCGCACGAACTGATCGACGCCGGCCAACGTCGCGGCACGGAGGAAGGAATCCTCGTCCACGTAAGGCGCGCCGAGCGTGATGTTGTCCTTCACCGAGCCGAAGAAGAGATGCGGGTCCTGCAGCACGCAGCCGATCGACTGCCTGAGATCGGTGGGATCGAGCTGGCGGATATCGGTGCCGTCCACCAGGACCGCGCCGTCGGAGGGCTCGAACAGGCCCATGACCAGGCGCTCGATCGTGGTCTTGCCCGAGCCGATGCGGCCGACGATGCCGACCCGCTCGCCGGGCTGGATCTTGAACGAGACGCCGTCCAAAGCCGGGACCTGGGTGTTGGGATATTTGAAGACGACGTTGCGGAACTCGATCGCGCCGTCGATCCGCGGGCGGCGCAGGAACACCTTGCCGCGCGGTCGCTCGACCGGGAGCTCCATCAGCCGGTTGAGGCCCTTCAACGAGGTCCAGGACTGGTGGAAGCGGACGATCAGGCCGGCGATCTGGCCCAAGGGCGCCATGGCGCGGCTGGTCAGCATCGAGGCCGCCACCATCGCGCCGGTGGTCAGCGCCGGATAGGGGCTGGTCGGGTCGTGCCAGATGATCTCGTAGCAGCCGACCATCAGCACGCCGACGAAGGCGAGGTTCGACGACATCACCACGAAGTTGATGGCGATCGTGGACCAGAAGCGCGAGTTCTCGGCGGAAGCCGAAGAGGCGGCGACGTAGCCGTCCCAGTCGCGCTGCATCTGGCCTTCGGCGGACGCCGCCTTGATCGTATCGAGGCCGTTGATGGTCTCGACCAGCATCGCGTGCTTCTGCGCCATCTCGCGGTAGGAGCGCTCGACCGCCTTCTGCATCGGCACCTGGACGAAGACGCTGACGCCGATCACCAGCGGCACCAGCACCATCGGCACCAGCGCCACGGCGCCGGCGATCACATAAATGATGACGAGGAAGATCAGCACGAAGGGCAGATCGATGACCGCGGAGAGCGTCGCCGAGGTGAAGAAGTCGCGCAGCGTCTCGTAGGACTGGATGTTGGAGGCGAAAGCGCCGGCCGATTGCGGACCTGCCGCCATGCGGATCGACAGGATGTGCTCGAACAGCGAAGACGAGACCTTGCGGTCCAGCGACTTGCCGGCCTTGTCGAGGAAGTAGGCGCGCAGGGTGCGGAGGCAGAAGTCGAACGAGAAGACCAGGATGGCGCCGCCGGCGAGGTACCAGAGCGTGCTCTCGGCCTTGTTCGGCACGACGCGGTCATAGACCTGCATCGAGAAGATCGAGGTCACGATGGTGAACATGTTGATCAGCAGCGCCGCGACCACGACCTCGGCATAGACCGGCAGGAACTTCGCGACATTGGTCCAGAACCAGTTGCGCGGCTTCGCCTCGGTCAGGTCGGCGGAACGGGTGTCGAGCCGGATCTTCGGCCGCACCACGATCTGGAAGCCGGTATAGGCCTCTTCCAGCTCGACCAGCGGATAGGAGTGGCTGCCGTCGAGATTGTCGGCGGTGGCGATCTCCGCCATGCCGGCGCGCGGCGGCGACAGCAGCACGCAAGCCTTCCGGTTCTTCAAGAGAAGCACCGCCGGCAGGCTCATCTTGTCGACGTCTTCGAGCTTGCGCTTGACCTGGTTGGCCGAGAGGCCCGCGCGGTCGGCGGCGCGCAGGAAGAGGTCCGGCGTCAAGCCGTCATCGCCGATCGGCAGACCGTTGGCCAAGGCCGCCGGCGATTTCGGCGAGCCGAAGATGCGGGTCATGATGACGAGGCAGGCGAGCAACTGGTCGTCGCGGCCATAGGAGCCGGAATATTCGACCGGCATGCCGGCCGGCTCGGCGCGCACGATCTCGGTATGCGGGTGGGGTTGCGGCTGCGGCGCCGGACGCGGCCGCGCGGGACCGGCCGGTCCACCGCCCTGGCCACCGGCACCGGCCGCTGCAGCACCGGACTGCGCGGCCGCCGGTTGACGCGGCGCGGACTGTTGGGGCGCAGATTGCTGCGGCGCCGCCTGTTGCTGCGAAGGCTGCTGCGGTGAGGGCTGCTGCGCTGCCGGGCGCGGCGCGGGCTTGACGTCGAGCTTGGCCTCGGGCGCGCGAATGCTGGGTCCTGCCTTCGACGCTTCCATGGGACTGGCACTCGCTTTCACGTCGCGCGCGTCTGGCCGCGGCTCAGCAGTGGCCGCGATTTTAGCGGTCGCATCTTTAGCCATTTCGGCTCCGGGCGGATAGGGATTCTTCGGTGAAGGCATCGGCGCCGCAGCACCGGCCGGCGGCGTTTCGGCCATCGGCGGCTGAGGCGCCGCGGGGGCGATCGACGGCGCCGGTTTCGGCGCGGGCGTGGAAATCACGACAGGTGCGGGCGCGGGCCGCGGCGCCGCAGCGCTCGGCGCGGCTTCCACGCGGGGCTCCGCGGGAAGATCGCGCCGGAATCGGGCGGCTTCGGCCTCGGCCGCCGCCTCGGCTTCGCGCGACGCGACGCTCTGCAGCCCAAGGCCCGAGCGCAAGCGCGCAAGCGGCGTATCGGCCTCCGCGTCCTCAGGCTTTTTCTCGCCGGTCTCGTCCGACCGGTCGAAACGGCTTCTGAACTTGAAACCCATCAATCCTGTCTCTGAATCGGGCGGCGCGCCTCGGGCCGCAAATTCCCCTGTAGCTCTCGACGGGGCGACTTAACCATATTCAGCATAACTCGTTGGCGAAAGATTAACAAACGCCAGGACCACACAACCGTGGTGCGAAGCACACTTTGGCGACGAATTTCCTCAACGGATGTGACGGTCGCAGCCCTGAGGCGCGATGTCGCTATGCCGGTTTGGCAATGCCGAAACGGATCAGCGTCGCGAGCTGCTGGGAGAGGAAGCGGCCGACGATCTCCTCCATGCGAGCCTGGGCTTCCTTGGGATCGTCGATCGGTGCGCCGTCCTTGTTGATGCGGACGCCGCGGCTCCTCAGCTCCTCGTCCACTGCCGTCGAGAGCTTGGCGTGAGGCATCCCCTCCTCCAGCCGCGAGAGCGCCACCGCTTCGACCGAATCCAATAAGATCGAAACGCCGGTCTGGGGTGAGACCAGATACTGGCGAGTCATGGTCTGGCGGCCGATCGCCACCAGCTTGCGGTTGATGTCGCCGAGCACACGCACCTTGGCCGCCTGCTGGGCCGTGCGCGGCGGCTTGAACGGCGCCGAAGCCGGAGCCAGCCGGCCGACCGCCGCCAGCATCAGCACGGTGCGCTCGAGATCGACCGCGCCCCTGCCCTTCGGCGCCGCATCGGTCATCTCGCCGAGCGAGGCCGAACCCTGCACGACCGCGGCCCGGATGACGTCCATCGCCTTCGGATCGAAGCTGATCTCGCCGCGCGGCACCTTGGTCTTGGCCGTGAAGTCATCGAGCGATCCCGGCAGGGCGAAGCACAGGTCGCGCAGGTTGCGCGCGGTCTCGCCGCGCGCCAGGCGCGGATGGCCCCGAACGAAGACGTCGCGGCGAAAGCGCTGGCCGGTCAGGAAATCCTGGGCGAGCTGGCGCAGGCGCTCGGTCGGCTGCTTGCGCACGTGCTGGCCGGCGGGATCGGCGAGCAGCAGCTCGAGGAAATTGTCCATCAGCGAGGCCGAGCCGAGATAGGTCAGCTTCGCCGCCGCCATCTCGTCGGCGACATCGACCGAATAGAACGTGGTCCAGGCCGCGTTCAGATATTCATGGGCGAGATAGTTGGCCTGACGCTTCGGCAGCTTGGCGATCTGCTCGACCGCCGCGGGCTGCGCGCGGAAATAGCCCTGCTTCAGGTTCGCCAGCTCCAGCGCATCCTTCGCCGCCTGCTCGGCGCGCGCCGCGCTGTCGCCGTGGTGCAGCGCGCCCAATTCCAGCAGCAGGCGGCGGATCGGCGCGTCACCGGCCCATCCCGGCAGGCAGTTGTAGCTGTTGTAGACGATGCCGCCGGGCTTCAGCCGCTTGTAAATGAAACGCTGCACCGCCTGGCGCGCGCCCTCGCCGATCCACGACCAGATGCCGTGCAGGGTGATAAAATCGAATTGCGGCAGATCGGCGTCGAGCAGCTCCTCGAAGGCGTGCTCGATGAAGGTGACGTTGGAAAGGCCGATCTGCGCCGCGGCGTGCTGCGCGCTGTCGATATGCGCCGGATTGAAATCGACGCCGTAGAACCGGCCTTGCGGATAGCAGCCGGCCAGCACGACCGAGGTCTGGCCGAGGCCGCAGCCGAGATCGATATGGGTGAAGCCGTCGGCCAGCGGGCGCGGCCGCGCGCCCTGCATCGCCGCGACATGATTCAGCCAGGCCGGCGAGAGCTCGCGGAAATAACTGTTGGTGTAGCTGACATCGGTCACATAACCCTGTGACCATTCGGCGCCGGCGTTCATGCTTGCCTCTGCACCGAAGAGCCGGCTCAGGCGACGTCGATCATGATGGTGTAGATCAAATCCTGATCCGAGCGGCGCAGCACCGGACAGATGGTCGCCTTGGCCATGATCAAGCGGCCCGGGCGCAGGCAGACGATGCGCGCGGGGAAGACCTGATACTTGCCCTGGCCGAACTGCTCGACGATCTGCGGCAGGGTCATGGTCGATTTCACCTGGAAATACTGATCGACCGGGCGCCCGACCAGCGCCGATTCCGCAAGGCCCAGCCATTTCTGCGCCGGCTGGTTCGCCTTCTGCACCATGCTGCGGCCATCGACCACGAAGGTCGGGGCCGGACAGGCATCGGCGATCAAGGATGCGGAGATGCCCTCGCCGGACATCGATTGCATCCGGACCTTGTTCTCCAGATCCTCGATCTGGGTCTTCAGCTCGGCGAGACATTGGGCGCGGACCGTCGCCGAAAAGTTGCCCTCGTGGTTCGTCGCGACGGCGAGCTCGTCGACCAGTTGGTTCAGTCGCATATTGCGACGCGAGGCCGCCTGCTCCAGGGCATTCCAGGAGCTGTAGTCGAGCTTCAAGGAATAGCGTCGCCCGCGATACTGCACCACGCGATGGATCAGTCGCGGATCCGGGATCGCGGCAAGTTTGATCGCGGGCTGGCGTTGCGCCGTCGCTTCCGACACGGTCCTGTGGCTCCCTACCCAAGCGGCGGCCCTACACCGTAGGGCCATGCACAAGCGTGTGCGAAACTGCTGTTTAGCACAATGTGCTATTGGTTAATATAGGCTGCAAAGCTCCGGCGCGCTATTTTACCCGCCGCAACTCGGGGGAGTTCCTCATGCCATTCGTCAGACGAAACGCCCAAGGCCGCATTGTCTCGGTCCACCGGGAGCAAGATTCGCCGGACCTGCAATACCTGCCGCCCAATACGCCGGAAGTGATGTCCTTCCTGGCCCCCGGCAACGAGCGGCGGGGCGAGCTGCAGCGCTCCGACATGGAGATGATCCGCGCCTATGAGGACTTGACCGACATCCTGTTGTCGAAGCGCATCATCACGCTCACCGACTTCCCGCCGGCCGCACAGGAAAAACTGTTGCGGCGCAAGAAGATGCGCTCGTCGCTTAGCCCGATTGCTGAAGCGCTGGCAGCGCCGGAGGATGAAGGCGGCCTGCCCTGAGGCAGGCGCTCAGATCCGCCTGCGGCGTGCTTTAGGAAATTGGGATCAGAGGTCCTGGCCGACCGAGATCGATAGGCCCGGCGCGTAGTAGAGGCGCGTCCCGTCCTCGAATACCCAGAACTGCATGCCGCCGACCTCGATGCCGCCCGCAGTCGTATGGGCCGGCGAAACGCCGGAATCCAGGACCTTCAGGTCGGTTTCGATCGCGACTTGCGGGTCGTCGCCCTCGTTGAGGACCACGATCTCACCATTGGCATCCGGCAACAGGTCCGCAAGCGACAGCTTAATGGTCAGGTCCAATTCCTGGCCCTGTCCCCCCTCTTCGCCGTCAACGTCCCCAGTCAATGCCGGGAGCTCCGATTTCCCGTCCATCAACCCATCCCTCATCTCACCCTGCATCAAAATACACATATACCGGTAAAATGCCGATGAAAATCTAATTGAATGTTAACAAAAAGCCGTCCAACCCCCATTTGCGTGGCCTGGCGGGTCCGAACCGGTCCCGGTTTTTCGGGGTAAACACGTCGTTTCAACGTTTTACCCCTTGCCTCCACGCCCCCGGGATTGCCGCAAGGAAGCACGACAAACGAGTGTTAACCCATTATAGTTCCACAAAAGGGGGACTATATGCCGGGGATACGCCCGTCCGAGGTGGTCGCTGACACAGACCTGCCAGCCGAGTCGGCGCGGGCGGACTGATCGTGACCGCTGCCGGGGGGACATCGCAGGGCAGGCCGAAGACCTTCTGGGTAACGGCGGGCATCGCGGCCGTGGTGACCCTGGCCGCCGCCCTGCTCTACTTCCAGGTCAAACCGATCCTGGTCGAACGCCTGGAATCCGAGCTGTTCGACCTGCACTTCCGCCTGCGCGGTCCCGAGAAGCCGAATCCCGGCGTCGTGATCGTGGCCGCCGATGAGCGGACGGCCGCCCAATACGGCCACTGGCCGATCTCGCATGTCTATCTCGCCCAAGCGATCGACCATCTGAAAGCGGACGGTGCGAAGGTCGTCAGTTTCGACATCCTGTTCCCCCAGGAAGAAACCGGGCTGGCGCCGGACACGCGGGCGAAGCTCAGCGCGATCGAGCAAACGCTCCCGCCGGATTCCGAAGCCGCGAAAGGCATCGGCGACACACTCGCCAGCGCCGGGCCCGACGACATGATGGCGCATTCGATGCAGGCGGCCGGCAATGTGATCCTGGGCTTCGGATTCGATTTCGGCGATGCCGAAGTGCCGGGCACCAAGGCGCCGGATTATTTCGATTTCTGGGGCTATGGCACGGTCGCGGTCCGCCCCGACGGCAGCAAGCCCAGCCTCAAGCGACAGCCGATCGGCATGCTCCCGCCCAATGACAAGCTCGGCAACGCGGCGGCCAGCGTCGGCTTCGTCAACGTCAATCCCGACATCGACTATGCCGCGCGCACCGAGATGATGGCGCTCGCGCTCGGCGACGACTTCTATCCGCCGCTCTCCCTGGCGACCGCCGCCGCCGCGCTGGGGAAGAAGCCCGACGAGATCGCGCTCCGCCTCGGCACCGCCGCCGAGACCGGATCCATCGCGGTCGGCGATCGCACGATCCCGATCAATTCCGAGGCCGAATCCATCGTGAACTATTACGGGCCGGGCAAGACCTTCCCGACCTATTCGCTCGGCGACGTCATCGCCGGCAAATTCGCGCCGGGAACCTTCAAGGACAAGATCGTCTTCGTCGGCGCGACGCTGACCGCATTGCACGACCTGTTCAAATCGCCGTTCGATCTCAACCTGCCGGGGGTCGAGCGGCATGCCACGATCACCAGCCGGATCCTCGACGGCCGGTCGCTGGTGAAGCCGGACTACGCGCTGGCTCTCAACCTCCTCGCGATCGTGGCGCTCGGTTTGGTCACCGCCGCGTTCACCGCCCGGTTGCCGGCGGCGGCCGGCGGGCTGGGCGCATTGGTGCTGGTCGCGCTGTGGTGGACGGCGACCCAGTTCGCCCTCTTCCCCGGCGGCATCGTGCTGAGCTTCGTCTATCCCGCGATCTCGATCCTCGGCAACTTCCTGGCGCTCACCATCCTGCGCGTCGTGCGCGAGGAACAGCAGCGGCGCGCCGCCGAGCGAAGCCTGCGCGTCAGCGAGGAGCGCTATGCCCTCGCCGCGCAAGGCGCCAATGACGGACTCTGGGACTGGGATCTCGGCAGCGGACGCTTCTACACCTCGCCGCGCTGGCACCAGATGCTCGGCCTCGCCGCCGAGGAGACCCAAAGCAAGCCCGAAGACTGGTTCAGCCGCACCCATGACGAGGACGTCTCGACCCTGCGGGCGGCAGTCGATGCGCATCTTGCCGGGTATTCGGCGCATCTCGAGCACGAGTTCCGCATGCGGCATCGCGACGGCAGCGACCGCTGGATGCAGGCGCGCGGCCTCGCGGTGATGAACCGGATCGGCAAGCCGACGCGGTTCGCCGGGTCGATGACCGACATCACCGACCGCAAGCTGGCCGAGCGCCAATTGCTGTTCGACGCCTTCCACAGCCGCCTGACCGGCCTGCCCAACCGCGCGCTGATGATCGACCGCATCAACCAGGCGATGCAGATCTGGCAGAAAGGCGGCGAGAACGAGGTGATCGTGCTGATCCTCGATCTCGATCACTTCCGCAACATCAACGAGAGCCTGGGCCAGGCCACCGGCGACCAGGTCCTGATCTCGCTCGCGCGCAACCTGGAGCCGGTGCTGCGGCCCGACGATACTCTGGCGCATCTGGGCGAGGACGAGTTCGCGGTCTTGCGCTTCGCCGCGGGCGATGCGCGGCAGCAGACCGAGCAGCTCATCGGCACGCTCTACGGCGCGCTCGCCCAGCCGATCACCATCGAATCCCGCGATTTCGAGATGGCTGCCAGCATCGGCTATGTGCTCGCCTCCGAAGCGGTGGGGGCCAGCGGCGACGAGATGCTGCGCGACGCCAATCTCGCGCTCTACAAGGCCAAGACCAGCGGCCGCGGCCAGGCGCAGAAGTTCGAGGCCGCGATGCACCAGACCGCGGTCAAGCGCTTCGACCTCGAAGCCGATCTCCGCCGCGCCATCGCCAAGGGCGGCGAGCTCGAGCTGTTCTATCAGCCGATCATCGACATCCAGAACGACCGGATGCACGGCTATGAGGCGCTGATCCGCTGGCGGCATCCGACCCGCGGCCTGGTCTCGCCGATCGACTTCATTCCGCTCGCCGAAGACACCGGCCTCATCGTCGAGATCGGGCGGCGCTCGATCCTGGAGGCGGCACGGCAGATCGCGGCCTGGCGGCCCTCGGGAGGCGGCAAGCCGCCGCAAGTCGCGGTCAATGTCTCCGGGCGCCAGTTCGCGGCGGAAGGACTGCTCGACGATATCGAGAACGCGATCAGGATCACCGGCATCCCGGCGGAGTGCCTGAAGCTGGAAGTGACCGAGAGCCTGGTGATGGACAATCCCGAGCGTACGGTCGAGCTCTTGCGCCGGATCATCGCCATGGGCTGCAAGGTCTCGATCGACGATTTCGGCACCGGCTATTCATCGCTCTCGCATCTGCACCGCTTCCCGTTCAACACGCTGAAGATCGATCGCTCCTTCATCATCCGCATGACCGAGAGCCGCGAAGGTTTCGAGATCGTGCGCGTGATCGCCAGCATGGCCAAGGTGCTGGACCGCGACGTGGTGGCGGAAGGCGTCGAGGAGCAGCCGCAGGTCCAGGTGCTGCGCGATCTCGGCGTCGAGTTCGTGCAGGGCTATGTGTATTCGAAGCCGCTGCCCTCGGCCGATGCCACGGCCTTCCTGGAGAAATGGCGCCAGAAGGAACGCGAGCGCGGCACCCAGGTGGCGGCGAGTTGAAGCCAAGCCGTCATTGCCCGGGCATGACCCGGCAATCTCGCACCGATTGGAACAAGATGCCCAGGTCAAGCCCGGGCATGACGGTTCCGGGCTACCGCACCCTGATCGGCGGGAGGTCGCGTAGCCTGGCATCGATCGCCGCCTTGGTCGGAAGGCTCGGCTGCGCGCCCGGCGTCAAGCAGGCGAGCGCGCCGGCGACCGAGCCATAGGCCAGGCCGCGGGAGAGGTCGCCGCCGGAATCGATGGCGGCGGCGAAGGCGCCGACGAAGGCATCGCCGGCGCCGACCGTGTCGACCGGCGTGATCAGCATCGCCGTCACATCGTAGATCTTGCCGGCGGAGAAGGCACAAGCGCCCTCGCCCCCCAAGGTCACGATGACCGTGGTTTGCGCCGCTTCGGCGACCGCGGCCCCGGCGTCGCGGGGATTGTCGCGGTGGCGGCCGAGGGATTCGGCGACGATCATCGCCTCGGTCTCATTGGCGACCAGCCAATCGACGATGCGCACGATGTCTGTCGGCACCGGTCCGGCGGGCGCGACGTTGAGCAGCACGCGCGCGCCCCGCGCCTTGGCGCGGCGGATCAGCGCCCAGTTCTCGGCCAGCGGGGTCTCCATCGACAGGCAGATCATCGTGTCCTTGGTGAGGACGGAATCCGGCACCTGGTCGGCGCGGGCGTCGAGATTGGCGCCCGAGGCGACGACGATGAGGTTCTCGCCCTTCCGGTCGATGCAGATCGCGGCGAGGCCGGTCGGCTTCTCGTCTTTCACCGTCAGCGAGAGATCGACACCGCCCAATTGCAGATCGTTGAGCGCGATGACCGACAGGTCATCGGTGCCGACCCGCCCGGCCATCCGGACATTGGCGCCGGCGCGGGCCGCGGCCAGCGCCTGGTTGGCGCCCTTGCCGCCGGCGGCGAAGCTGTAGCTCGGGCCCATCACCGTTTCGCCGGGATGCGGCAGCCGATCGACCGGGATCAGCAGATCCACATTCAAGGACCCGAAGATGACGATCATCGCCCTGCTCCCCTTCGGCCGCCCAGAGTGATCTCCTAGGACCAACGCACCTCCAGGCGCCGCGGTGAATCCACCACCGGCACCCCGACCGCAGCTTCGCCTTCCTGCGCGCCGACCGCAAGCGCCCGGCCGTCGAATTGAACATGCAGGCCGGCCGGTGACCGGCCGGGAAAAATGACCGTACCAAGTCCCTGGCATTCGCACACGATCCCGTCGGGGCGGAGCTCGATCCGGCGGAGCCGCGTGACGATATCGGTCTTCAGCATGGCGATGCCGCCGACCGTCAGGGTCAGCCATCCCTGCTCCACCGCGAGCTCGGTCGGCGCGCCGAACGCCAAAAGCGGCCCCAGACGCCAGTCGCCTGCGGCGCCGGTCGGCCGTGGATTGATCTCCCAGCCGTTCCAGGGCGAGACATCGATGGCCTCATTGATGCCGATGAGTGGCATAAGGCCACCCCAGCCGTAGAAGGTATCCGTATCGGGCTGGTCGTCGGCGATGCCGGTTTCGGCGCTGAAATTCTCCGGCATCTGGCGCTTCGCCCAGGCGGCGGCGAAGAGCGCGAGGCTGTCGGCGGCCAGCAGCCCCGCCTCGCGCTCGTAGCCGCAGCGCTTCAGCCCGAGATAAGTCAGATAGTTGAGCGGCGGCCAGATCCGGCCGCGCCAATAGACATTGTCACGATAGGCGGGATCGTCGCGGGTCACCGAAGGCAGCCGGTGCCTACCCCCGAAGGCCTTGGGATCGTGCAGCCAATGCAGCAGATGCGCCTGCTGCTCGACATCCGCCACATCGGCCAGCAGCGGGTAGAAGCTGGTCGGCGCCAGGCTGCGCACGAAGGCACCTTGCCAGCGGCGATTGGCGAAGACCGCGCGCCGGGGATCCCACAGCCGTTCGCCGATCCGTTCGCACAAGGCGGCGGCGCGGGCTTCCAGGCGCTCGGCCGTGCCCGTATCGCCGCGGCGGCGGGCGAAGAGCGCGAGGACTTCGCCGTCCAGGACCAGCAGGCTGTTCAAGCCGACATCGGCCTGGTCGAGGCAACCGCTCTTCGGATCGTATTGTGCCTCGTCATGGATCGGCGAGTTGTCCATGCTCGATTCATTCTTGGCGCCGAGCTTGGTGCGCATGTAGAGCCCGTCGCCGACCGGCGAGGTGCCCCAGGCCATCAGCCCGTCGCCATTGCCGTCGCGATGGGTGAACCACCAGTCGTGGTTCCGAAGCAGCCGGTCATAGGCGAGATCGATCAGGGAATCGTCGCCGGTATGCTGCCAGATCTTCCAGAGGATGAAGCTGCAGATCGGCGGCTGGGAACGGTCGATCCAGCGATCGTTGCCGGTGATGAGGCAGGCGAAGTTGCCCTCCGGCGTTTCCGTGGCGAGCACCGCCTTGATGCAATCGCGCGCAAGCTTGGGATCGAACAAAGCGCTCATCAGCGCGTGATAGAAGAGATCGTCCAGCCAGACGCCGAAGCCGCCGAATTTCTGCGCCACCCAGTAGCGGCTGAGCGACATATAGGGCCGCTTGTTGATCGGATCGAACACGGTGTTCCAGCCGACCAGGTCGCGCAAGGCGTCCAGCATCGGCGAAGAGAATCCCGATTGCAGCGCTGCCGGCGGTGTCGGCTTGGTCGCCGGGATCGGCGTGTCGCCGACCGAAACGGCGAAGTTGAAACGCGGCATCTCCTCGAGATTGTAGCGCAGAGCCGCGACCTTCCCCGACATGCCCCGGGATCGGAGATAGAAATAGCCGTGCTGCTTCAGCTCGGCGGCCAGGGCGTCGATCGAGTCATGGAAGGTCACCATCAGCGGCGGCGCATCGCCCGAGACAGTGACCGTCTTGCCGTCAGCTTCCGCGAAAACGGTGCCGGTCGCCGGATCGACATGCCAGTCGATGAGGTTGCCGTCGCCTTTGGGATCGAGGCGCAGGACCAGGATCACCCAGAAGCGCAGGCCCCATTCCGCGAGCTTTCCGGCACGCCATCCGCCGCGCAGGATATCCGGCGACGGCTTGTTGTACCGCCAATCCAGCCCCGAGCCGGCATGCTCCAGATGTAGGCTGACCCAGGAACCGTCGATTGCGCGTTCCCAAAGCTGCAGGCCCGGCGCCGTGGCGGGGAAATCCGTGAAGGCATTGGCGCTCCCGGCATAGGCGCAGGGCGTCACCGTGAGCCCGAGCGGCAGATAGGTCATCTGCGCCGGATAGACGCTGTCCCAGGTGTTCCAGGCGCGGTCGTGGGAGATCTCGGTCATGCTTATTTCCAGGCGGCGTCGAGGGTCGCGCTGTCCATCACGGCGAGCTGCGGGGCGTAGCGCGGCGCGATCACGTCGAGGGTGGCGGCATGTGCTTCGAGCGATCCGCTGGTCATGGCATCGCGGGCGAGGATGACGAAGAAGCCCGCATCGATCGCATCGAGCGCGGTCGCCCAGACACAGATATCGGTCTCGACGCCGGAGAGGATCAGCGTGTCGATCTCGGCGGCGCGCAAGGCGACGACAAAGCCGTAATTGGTGAAGGCGGAGAAGCCGGGCTTGTCGAACACCGCGGCCTTCCCGGCGAGCAGTCGATGTTCGGGGATGAGGTCGACATAATCGCGCCCCCCGCCTTCCAGCGTCGCCGTCGGCCATTGCTCGTAGTAACGGCGCCAGCTCCCGCGCGCGGCCGCCGTGTTCTCCGCCGGAACGAAGCGGGTCCAGAAGGTGCGGCCCGGCTTCTTCTCGGCGAGGCGCAACACCTCGGCGCGGATCCGTCCCAGGTCCTTCACCGCCCAGTCCGGGTGATCGGCGAAGAGGCGCTGCATGTCGATGACGACATGCATGGCGCGGGAGAGATCCGGCATAGCGCCGGCAGCGCTCACGGCGCCACCAGCACGTTATGCTCGGGCGACCAATGCAGGGTGACGCGATCGCCCGGCTCGAAGCGGCGCGCGGCGCTGTTCTGCTGGAAGACGGCCACGGTCTGCTGGCCGACCGCGACGCGATAGGTGGTGCTGCTGCCGGAGAAAACGGCACCGATCACCGCGCCGCTCAGATGGTTCGGCCCGGCCCCGTCCTCGCCGGAGGACACATCGATCTTCTCCGGGCGAAGGGCGATCAGCGCCGTTTGTCCCGGCCTGAGAGAGCTCGCCGCCGCCAGCGCCTGACCGCCGAGCGCCAGATCGATCCGCGCCTCGCCGCCGGCGACCGAGGCAACGCGGCCTTCCAGGAAATTCGCGACGCCGAGGAAGCCGGCGGCAAAACGGTTGAGCGGCCGTTCGTAGACTTCGAGGGGTTCTCCGACCTGCACGATCTTGCCCTGGTTGAGGATGGCGATGCGGTCGCTGAGCGTCATCGCCTCCTCCTGGTCGTGGGTGACGAAGATGGTGGTGATGCCGACCTCGCGCTGGATGCGGCGCAACTCGACCTGCATCTCCTCGCGCAGGTGCTTGTCCAACGCGCCCAGCGGCTCGTCGAGCAGCAGCACTTTCGGCCGCGTGACCAGCGCACGGGCGAGCGCCACGCGCTGCTGCTGGCCCCCGGAGAGCTGCTTGGGCTTGCGCGCCTGCAGGCCGTTGAGGCGCACCAGGCCGAGGATCTCATCGACCCGACGCTTGGTCTCGGCGCCGTCGAGCTTGCGCACGCTGAGGCCGAAGGCGACGTTGTCGAAGACGGTCATGTGCGGGAACAAGGCATAGTTCTGGAACACCATGCCGA